>NZ_CADEAU010000051.1 GCF_902825405.1 Micromonospora maritima
GGCCGAACCGGCGGTCGAGCTGGACCTGCCCGCCGCGCCCGCCGACCAGCCGGCGCGCACCCGCGCCGAACGCGGCCAGGAGGACCTGCGCGGCCTGCTGCTCGGCTTCGACGTCGACCCGCACGACGAGCGACGGGTGCTCGACGACTACCTGGACGCGCGGCGCGCGGCGACCGAGTCCGGGCACCGTCCGCTGGCCGAGGAGCTGGAGCTGGTCAACGTCTTCGCCGACCTGGCCGAGCTGAGCCGCAACCGGCCCAGCGGCGAGGACGGCCCGGGCGGCCACGTGCACAGCGCCCGGGAGTACTTCCACACCTACCTGCAGAGCCTCGACGTGGAGCGAGCCGGGTCGCCGGAGCCGTTCCGGGCCCGCCTGGCCAAGGCGCTCGGCCACTACGGCGTCACCGAGCTGGACCGCTCCCCCGCCCTCGAGGCGGCGGTGTTCCGGATCTTCCTGGCCCAGCAGCGGGCCACCGCCGACGCCGGCGTGATCGCCGCGCTGCTGCGCTCGTGGCTGCGCGAGCCCCCGCCGGACGAGGCGCTGCGCGAGCCCGCCGGCCTCGCGCTGGAGCGCCTGGTGTCGGCGACCCAGGTCCGCTTCCCGGTGGTCGCCGACCTGGCCCGGGGCGTGGTGTTCGCCTGGTTCGCCCAGCCGCTGCTGCGCCGCAACCGGGCCCGGGTCTACGCCCAGGTCCGTACGCACCTGCGGCACCTCGACACGCACCCGGACGCGCCGGACCGCGACGAGCGGATCGCCGAGATGGTGCGCAGCACCGAGCCGCTGGTGCGCCTGCTCGGCCAGCGGCTGGTCCGGGACAACCTGGACAACGCGACCATGCTGGAGGTGCTGACCCGCCGCTACTACGGCAACAAGGCGCTCACCGGCGTGACCACCCGTGCGGCCGGGGGCTGCCTGTTCGTGGTGGCCGGACGCGCCGGGTCGAGCGTGGTCTCCGCCGCGGTGCGGTTCGACGCGCTCGGCGACGCGCTGCGCGGGCTGGCCGAGGTGGCCGCCGCGGAGGAGGCGGTCGACGCCGACGTCTACCTGGCCTGGGAGAACCAGCCGGAGGACCTGGACGCCACCGCCGCCGCGCTGCTCGACGTGATCAACGCGCACCCGCTGCCGGACCGGGTCCGCCGGCTCACCACCACGGTCGCCGGGCGCGGCGGGGCGGTGATGCACCACCACTTCACGTTCCGGCCCGCCGGTGCCGGCATGGTGGAGGAGCGGCTGATCCGCGGCCTGCACCCGTACATCGCCCAGCGGATGCAGCTGGAGCGGCTGCACCGGTTCGACCTGACCCGGTTGCCGTCGCTGGACGAGGAGGTCTACCTCTTCCAGGCGGTCGCCCAGGACAACCCCTCCGACCAGCGACTGGTGGCGTTCGCGCAGGTGCGCGACCTGACCGAGCTGCGGGACCAGGACGGTCGGCTGGCCGCGCTGCCCACCACCGAGGACGCGGTCGCGGCCTGCATCGACTCGATCCGCCGGGCGCAGTCCCGGCGGCCGTCGAAGGTCCGGTTCCGGACCAACCGGATCGTCATCTACGTGTGGCCGCCGAGCGAGTTGACCCGCGAGGAGATGGAGCTGATCGCCGGGCGGATGCGCCCGACCACGGTCGGCGCCGACCTGGAGGAGATCCTGTTCATCGCGCGGCAGCGCGACCGCCGCACCGGCGAGCTGACCAAGGTCGGCGTGCGGATCACCTTCGACGTCACCGGTCGCGCCCAGTTCACCGTCGGCGAGCCGCCGACCGAGGCGGTCGAGCCGCTGGACGACTACCGGCTCAAGGTGCTGCGGGCGGCCAGCCGCAACACGGTCTACCCGTACGAGCTGACCGGCCTGCTCGGCGACTTCACCGAGCACGACCTGGACGCCGACCACGTGCTGGTGCCGGTGGACCGGCCGAAGGGGCGCAACGCCGCGGCGATCGTGGCCGGCGTGGTCACCACCCCGACGGCGCGGCACCCGCAGGGCGTCACCCGGGTGGTGCTGCTCGGCGACCCGACGAAGTCGCTCGGCGCGCTCTCCGAGCCGGAGTGCCGGCGGGTGATCGCGGCGCTCGACCTGGCGCAGCGGATGGGCGTGCCGCTGGAGTGGTACGCGCTCTCCGCCGGCGCCCGGATCTCGATGACCTCGGGCACCGAGAACATGGACTGGGTGGCCGCGGCGCTGAAGCGGATCGTCGAGTTCACCCAGGCCGGCGGCGAGATCAACATCGTGGTGGCGGGCATCAACGTCGGCGCGCAGCCGTACTGGAACGCCGAGGCGACCATGCTCATGCACACCAAGGGCGTGCTGGTCATGACGCCGGACTCGGCGATGGTGCTGACCGGCAAGCAGTCGCTGGACTTCTCCGGCGGCGTCTCCGCCGAGGACAACTTCGGCATCGGCGGCTACGACCGGGTGATGGGTCCGAACGGGCAGGCGCAGTACTGGGCCCCGGACCTGCCGGCGGCGCGGGACGTGCTGATGGCGCACTACGACCACACGTACGTGGCGCCGGGCGAGGACGCGCCGCGCCGGGCCAGCACCACCGACCCGGTGGACCGGGACGTCTCCACGTTCCCGCACGCGGTGCCCGGCAGCGACTTCGCCACCGTCGGCGAGATCTTCTCCGCGACGGCGAACCCGGACCGGAAGAAGCCGTTCGACATCCGGACCGTGATGCGGGCGCTCGCCGACCAGGACCACCCGGTGCTGGAGCGGTGGGCCGGCATGGCCGACGCGGAGACCGCGGTGGTGCAGGACGTGCACCTCGGCGGCATCCCGGTGTGCCTGCTGGGCATCGAGTCCCGGTCGGTGCCCCGGCACGGCTTCCCGCCCACCGACGGCCCGGACACCTACACCGCGGGCACGCTGTTCCCCCGCTCGTCGAAGAAGGCCGCGCGGGCGATCAACGCGGCCAGCGGCAACCGGCCGCTGGTCGTGCTGGCCAACCTCTCCGGCTTCGACGGCTCGCCGGAGTCGATGCGCAAGCTGCAACTGGAGTACGGGGCCGAGATCGGCCGGGCGATCGTCAACTTCCGGGGCCCGATCGTCTTCTGCGTCATCTCGCGCTATCACGGCGGCGCGTTCGTGGTGTTCTCCAAGGCGCTCAACCCGGCCATGACGGTGCTGGCCATCGAGGGGTCGTTCGCCTCGGTGCTCGGCGGCGCGCCGGCCGCCGCCGTGGTGTTCGCCGGCGAGGTCGCCGCGCGCACCGCGGCCGACGCCCGGGTACGCGAACTGGAGGGCCGGGTGGCGGCCGCGTCCGGCACCGCACGCGCGACGCTGACCGCGGAGCTGGACGAACTCCGCTCGTCGGTGCGGGCGGAGAAGCTGGGCGAGGTGGCCGCCGAGTTCGACCGGGTGCACAGCATCCAGCGGGCGGTCGAGGTCGGGTCGGTGGACGCGGTCATCCGGGCCGCCGAGCTGCGTCCGCGGGTCATCGAGGCGATCGAGTCGCACCTGCGCTGACACGTTCCCCTGTCGGACGGCGGGCGGGCCTTCGGGCCCGTCCGCCGTTTCGCGTGCGCCGATGCTTGACGGGGCACCGACCACGTGATGTGCTCAGTCGGTAACGGAAACCGTGTTCGTTAGCGATCCGGAGGACACATGTCGCTCACCGTTCCGCCCGACCTGCTGCACGCCGCCGAGACCGGACCCGTGGACGAGGAGGCGTTCGTCGCCTGTGTCCGCGACTCCCTGCCGTACGCCTGGGAGACGGTCAGCCGGGTGGTGGCCGACCTGGAGACGTCGGACGCCGACTTCGCCGACAACGTCGTGCCACCGCCCACCGAGGCCGAGCGCGGACAGTTGCTGCGCGCGTTGGCCAGCGACGCGATCCGCGCCGGACTGGAGCGGCACTTCGGGGTCAGGCTGGCGTTCCAGAACTGCCACCGGGTGGCCGCGTTCCGGCTGGCCGCCGTCGGGTCGGAGACGCACCGTCGGTTCACCTCCAGCCGGGGCCAACTGCTGAACCAGTCCCCGACGCTGCGTGACTGCTGACCAGCCGCCCACCGAGCGGCCCGGCGAGCGGGTGCGGGCACACCTGTTCCTGCTCGCCGGGCAGCACCCCGGCCACGACCACGCCGGCGCGCTCGCCGACGCGCACGCGTACGGCCTGGCCGCCGAGGCGGCCGGGTACGCCGGGGTCTGGCTCGCCGAGCACCACTTCGTCCCGTACGGGGTCTGCCCGTCGGCGGTCGCCTTCGCGGCGCACCTGCTCGGCGCCACCCGCCGCATCACGGTCGGTACCGCCGCGTGCGTCCTGTCCGACCGGCACCCGGTGGCCCTGGCCGAGGAGACGGCGCTGCTGGACGCGCTCTCCGGCGGCCGGTTCCGGCTCGGCGTCGGCCGCGGCGGCCCCTGGGTCGACCTGGAGGTCTTCGGCACCGGCCCGGACCGTTACGCGCAGGGCTTCCCCGACGCCGTGGAGATGCTGCACCGCTGGCTCTCCGGCGCCGCCGAGGTCGCCGGCGTCGGCCGGTTCCCGTTCCGCGCGGTGCAGGTGGTGCCCCGGCCGCCGGCGCCGATCCCGTTCTGGGTCGCGGCCACCTCGCCCGGCACGGTGGACCTCGCCGCCCGGTACGGCCGGCCGGTGCTGCTCGGGCTGCACGCCGACCTGCCGGAGAAGGCCGCCCTACTGCGCCGCTACGCCCGGGTCGCGGCGGAACACGGCCACGATCCGGCGGCGGTTCCGCACGCCAGCGCGCACCTGGCCTGGGTGGCGGACAGCGACGCCGAGGCCGCCGGCACGGTGCGCGACCACCTCCCCGGACTGCTCGCCGGCACCCGCCACCACGTCCGCCTCGACGGCGCGCCGGCCGGACCGGCCGATCCGCACGCGTACGCCGACCACCTGACCGCGATCCACCCGGTCGGTTCGCCGGACCGGTGCCGGGAGAGGGTCGCGGCCGCCGCGGCCCTGCCCGGGGTGCGGCACCTGCTGTTCCAGGTCGAGGTGACCGGGGACCGGGGGCGGACCCTGTCCACCGTCGACCGGTTCGCCGCCGAGGTGCTGGCCCTGCCCTGACCCGGACGGACGAAGCGGCCGGTCGGGTCGCCGTGTCGCCACCCGCCGACCCCGTCGGGTCCGGTACGCTCCGGCTCATGGAAATCGTTTCCACTTACGACAGCGGGGTGTGGGTCCGGTGAAGGTGGCGTTCGTCGGCAAGGGCGGCAGCGGGAAGACGACCCTCGCCGCGCTCTTCACGCGGCACCTGGCCGCGCTGTCCCGCCCGGTGCTGGCCATGGACGCGGACATCAACCAGCATCTCGCGGTCGCGCTCGGCGCGGATCCGCAGGCGCCCCCGCCGGTCGACCCGCTCGGTGCGCACCTGCCCGCCATCAAGGAGTACCTGCGCGGCGACAACCCCCGCATCCCGACCGCGGCGGAGATGGTGAAGACCACGCCGCCCGGGCGCGGCTCACGACTGCTGCGCATCGCCGAGGACAACCCGGTCTACGCCGCCTGCGTCCGGCCGGTCGGCGGCGTCCGGCTGGCGGTGACCGGCGAGTTCAGCGCCGAGGACCTCGGCGTGGCCTGCTACCACTCCAAGGTCGGCGCGGTCGAACTGCTGCTCAACCACCTGGTCGACGGCCCCGGCGAGTACGCGGTGGTGGACATGACCGCCGGCGCGGACTCCTTCGCCTCGGGCCTGTTCACCCGCTTCGACCGCACGCTGCTGGTCTGCGAGCCGACGGTGCGCAGCGTCGGCGTCTACCGGCAGTACGCCGGCTACGCCCGGGAGTACGGCGTGGCCCTCTCGGTGGTCGGCAACAAGGTCGAGGACGAGGGTGACGTCGCCTTCCTGCGCGAGCACGTCGGCGCCGACCTGCTCACCTGGTTCGGTCGGTCCGGCTACGTCCGGCGGGCCGAACGGGGCGAGGTCGGCCCGCTGACGGGCCTGGAGGCCACGAACCGCGCCGCGCTGGACCGGCTGGTCGAGGCGGTGGACGGCACGCCGCAGGACTGGACGGCGTTCACCCACTGGGCGCAGGAGTTCCACCGCCGCAACGCGGTCGCCTGGGCGAACGAGCGCGCCGGCGTCGACCTCACCGCGCAGATCGACCCGGAGTTCCGGATGGGCCCGCGGGCGTTGGAGGCGTCGCTGGTGGCGGGCGGTTGACCGGCGCCGGGGGTCAGGCGGCGCAACGCTCGCAGGTGCCGAAGATCTCCAGGGTGTGGTCGACGTCGGTGAAGCCGTGCTCGCTGGCGACCTGGTCGGCCCACCGCTCCACCGCCGGGCCGGCGACCTCCACGGCCCGGCCGCACTGCCGGCAGACCAGGTGGTGGTGATGGCGACTCTGGCTGCACCGCCGGTAGAGATGCTCACCCCCGGGCAGCCGGGCGGAGTCGATCTCGCCGTTGTCCACCAGCATCTGCAGCGTCCGGTAGACGGTGGTCAGGCCGACCTTCGCCTGGCGCTGCACGAGCATCTGGTGCAGCTGCTGCGCGCTGTGGAAGCCCTCCAGCTCGCGCAGCAGGGCCAGCACCTCGGCGCGCTGCCGGGTGTTCCGGGTCGCCCCGGTCGTCGCCTGGGTCACCGTGCGCCGCCTTCCCTCGTGCGGGCGCCCTCCGGCACCCGGTCGCGCCCGCGGCCCGCCGACCACGTGACATCCGGAACCATTATGCCTTGCGCATATGTGCCTCTCACGCCCCCGCCCGGGCCGACACGAACCGGACAGGGACCCACAGTGACGGATACGTCACCGTAGGATGCCCCCCGTCGACCCGAGAAGGTGATCCGACTGAGCACGACCGATCCCGCCGCTCCGGCGGCGCCCCGCTCCGGCGCGGCGGACACCGCCGCGCCACCACCCGGCCGGGACCGCGTGGTCGGCTCCACCGAGGTGCTCTGCGTCCTGCTCGTCCTGGTCGGCGTGCTGCACCGGCAGGTGGGTTCGCTCGTCTCCGACCCCCGCCTGCAGACCTGGCTGACCGTCTTCGTCTCGGTGCTGGTGCAGGCGATGCCGTTCCTGGTCTTCGGGGTGGTGCTGTCCGCGGTCATCGCGGTCTTCGTACCCCGCTCCTTCTGGGCCCGCGCCCTGCCCCGGCATCCGGCACTGGCGGTGCCGGTCGCCGGCGCCGCCGGGGTGGTGCTGCCCGGCTGCGAGTGCGGTTCGGTGCCGATCGCCGGTTCGCTGATCCGGCGCGGCGTCACCCCCGCGGCCGCGCTCGCGTTCCTGCTCGCCGCGCCGGCGATCAACCCGATCGTGCTCACCGCCACCGCGGTGGCGTTCCCGCGCAACCCGGAGATGGTGGTCGCCCGCGGCGGCGCGAGCCTGGTGGTGGCGCTGGCGATGGGCTGGCTGTGGCTGCGCCTGGGCCGGTCGGAATGGATCCGCCTGCCGCACCGGGCCCACCTCGACACGATGCCGCGCGCCACCGCGTTCTGGGCGGCGTGCCGCCAGGACGTCGTGCACGCCGGCGGTTTCCTCGTGCTCGGCGCGATGGCCGCGGCCACCATCAACGTCGTCGTGCCCCAGCAGGTCCTGCACGACCTGGCGGCCGGCCCGGTGCTGTCGGTGCTGGCGCTCGCCGCGCTGGCGGTGCTGCTGTCGATCTGTTCCGAGGCCGACGCGTTCGTCGCCGCGTCGCTGTCCCAGTTCTCGCTGACCGCCCGGTTGGCCTTCCTCGTGGTCGGCCCGATGGTCGACCTCAAGCTGGTGTCCATGCAGGCGGGCATGTTCGGGCGCGCGTTCGCCCTGCGCTTCGCGCCGGCCACCTTCCTCCTCGCCGTGCTCGTCGCGGCCGTCGTCGGGACGGTGCTCTGGTGAACCGGGGCAGCCAGGCAGTGGTGCTGGTCCTCCTCGGGGGCGCGATCCTGCGGGCCAGCCTCACCGACGTCTACCTGCGGTACGTCAAGCAGGGGCTGCGCCCCTTCCTCATCGCCGCCGGCGTGGTGCTCGTCGTCGCCGCGGTGGTCGCCCTGGTGCAGGAACTGCGTCACCTCAACCGGCCCGACGACGCCGGCGACGGGGCGGACGACGGCCACGGTCACGGCCGCTCCGGGCCGGCCGTCGGCTGGTTGCTGCTGCTCCCGGCGCTCGCCCTGCTCTTCCTGGTGCCGCCGGCGCTCGGCGCGGACACCGCGTCGCGTGCCGGCTCCGCCCTGACCGACGACCGCGACGTCGCCTACCCACCCCTGCCACCCCGGGAACCGGCCGAGCTGACCCTCCTGGAGTACGGCTACCGCGCCGTCTACGACGACGGCCGCACCCTGCGGGGCCGGCAGCTCCAGCTCACCGGCTTCCTCGCGCCCGGGCCGGACGGCCACCCCATGCTCGCCCGGATCGTGCTGTCCTGCTGCGCGGCCGACGGCGTGCCGATCAAGGTCGGGCTGCGGGGTGAGGTGCCCGCGCTGCCGGCCGACACCTGGATCCGCGCCACCGGCCGGTGGATCCCGCACACGGTGAAGGACCCGGTCAACGACGCGGACGTGCCCTCCTTCCAGGTGGACACGTGGGAGCGGATCGCGGCGCCCGCCGAGCCGTACGAGTGACCGGCCGGCGCGGTCGTCCCGAGCGGGACGCCGCGCCGCCCGGTCCCCCGTCAGACGACGGACGATCCGGGGCCCTGTGTCACGCCCGGTGACACCGGATCACCAGGAGGCCTTGCGGATCCCGGGCAGCTCGCCGCGAAGAGCGAGTTCGCGGAACCGGACCCGGGACAGCCCGAACCGGGTCAGCACCCCGCGTGGTCGACCGTCGATCTGGTCCCGGGAGCGCAGCCGGACCGGGCTGGAGTCGCGGGGCAGCCGGGCGAGTCGACGGACGGCCTCCTCGCGGGCCGCCGGGTCGGTGTCCGGGTGCCTGATCGCCCGCTTCAGCCCGGCGCGGCGCTGCGCGTACCGGTCGACGAGCCCGACCCGGCGGGCCTGCCGGTTGCCGAGGCTGCGGCGCGCCATCAGCGGGCCTCGCGGAACTCGACGTGCCGGCGCACCACCGGGTCGTGCTTGCGCAGGACGAGGCGGTCGGGGTCGTTGCGGCGGTTCTTGCGGGTCACGTACGTGTAGCCGGTGCCGGCGGTGCTGCGCAGCCGCACGATCGGACGCACGTCGGTCTGTCGGGCCATCAGACCTTGACCCCTCGGGCGCGCAGCTCCGCGACGACCGCCTCGACGCCCCTGCGGTCGACCGTCCGCAGCGCCTTCGCGGTAAGGGTCAACCGGACCCACCGCGCCTCCGACGGCAGCCAGTAGCGGTGGTTCTGGAGGTTGGGGTTCCACCGGCGCCGGGTGCGCCGGTGCGAGTGCGACACGGCGTTGCCGAAGCTGGGCTTCGCGCCGGTGACGTCACAACGTCGGGACACAGTGATCTCTCCTCATGGTTGATCAAATCCTGATGACAATGGCTTTCCTTTTGCGGCCGCCGATCGGCCGATCCGGGGGGCCGGCGCGACGCCCGGAGGGCCCGAGGCGCCGCGCCGGCCGGCCCGCTCCGTGCGAGGTACCCCCTACCTCTCGCGGGCCGGGCCGATGGTATCGGAATTCGATTTCATAAGCCGGACCGCTCCCCGCTTCGAACCGCTCGACAGCCACCCTATACTGACAATGATTTTCAACAACACCCACCGGGAGGACCGACATGTCGACGTCACCGCTCGCACCGTCCGACGTGGTTGCCGCCAGGGCCGACGCCCGTCCGTCGTTGACGGTGCTCAGCGGCTTCTGGACGTCCACGACGTACGCCGCGGCCCGGGCGCTCCTCGCGGCGGACCCGTCACTCCTGCTGGTCCGGCACGACCTGGCCGACCTGCGCTCGGGCACCGTGCACCGGGTGGTCCGGGACGTCGGGGGCGTGCTGGAGGACGAACGGATCGCGCTGGCGCACGGGTGCGTGTCCTGCACCCTGCGTGAGGACGTGCTGCCCACCCTGGCCCGCCTGGCCCGCGCCCACCCCCGGCGGGACCTGCTGCTGATGCTGCCCGAGGTGGTCGAACCGGAGGCGGTCGCCGCCGTCTGCGCGCACTGCCTCGTCGACGGGCAGCCGATCACCGACCTGCTCACCGTCGACTCCTACGTGACCGTGGTCGATGCCGAACACCTGCTCGACGGGCTGGCCCGCACCGACGACCTCAAGAGCCTCGGCATCGCCGCCGCGGACAACGACGACCGGGCCCTCGCCGACGTGCTCGTCCGGCAGATCGAGTACGCCGACACCCTGGTGCTGTGGGGACACTCCCGCGAGGGCGCGTACGACACCGACCGGCTGGCCGTGCTGCTCGACCGGATGGCGCCCTGGGCGACGCGGATCCGGGTCGACGACGACACCGTCGACGCGAACCTGCTCACCCGACAGCTGCGCGGCACCCTCCGCCACCGCCCCGAGACCCCGGCCGTGCTGACCCGCGGGTTGGAGGGCCACATCCTCGGCGTGCACGAGCCGCACCCGGACTGCGGGATCGTCTCGGTGGTCTTCCGCGCCCGCCGCCCCTTCCACCCCCGCCGGTTGCACGACGTCCTGGAGGAGGTCAACGCCGAGGTGGTCCGCTCCCGCGGACACGTCTGGCTGGCCAGCCAGCCGGACACCGTCGTGGCGTGGGACTTCGCCGGCGGCGGTCTCGCCCTCGGCGGTCTGGGCCGGTGGCTCACCGCGCTGCCCGACCCGTACTGGGACGAGGTGTCCGACCACCGGCGGCTCACCGCCGCGCTGGACTGGGACCCGTACTACGGCGACCGGCACCAGCACCTGGTCCTCATCGGCGTCGACCTCGACCCGGCCCACCTGCACCGCACGCTCGCCGGCTGCCTGCTCACCGACGCCGAACTCGCCGACGGCGAGGACGGCTGGCGACGGTACGACGACCCGTTCGCCGGCTGTTTCCCGCTCGCCGACCTCGACCGCACCGACACCGAAGGAGAGACCGCATGAAGCCCGACATCCACCCCGAGTACCGGCCCGTCGTCTTCCGCGACCGCGCCGCCGACTTCGCCTTCCTCACCCGGTCCACCGCCACCGGCGACCAGACGGTGGAGTGGACCGACGGCAACACCTACCCGGTGATCGACGTGCAGATCTCCTCGGCCAGTCACCCCTTCTGGACCGGCCGGCAACGCCTGCTCGACACGGAGGGGCGGGTGGAGAAGTTCCGCGCCAGGTACGCCAACCACGCGTCGCGGCGAGCGCGCTGACGTCGGACGGGGCGACCGGTCGCCGTGTGGCGGCCCGGTCGCCCCGGGCCGCTACGACCGGTCGCCCTGCGGCGCCTCGGACCCGCCGCCGGTCGCCGCGTCGGCCCGGCGGACGAGGTCGACGACGACGTCCACCTCCCGGGCGTCCGCCACCGGCCCGACGAGCACGCCGCGTCGGGCGGCCCGCCCCGTGCCGTCCAGCACGAGCACTGCGGGAGCCCGTTCGCACGCCCCGAGGCACCCGGAGCGGACCAGCACCGCGCCACGGCTGGCACGCACGGCCCGCCGGAGGATCTCGGCGAGACCGGCCGACTCCTGGCCGGGCATGCCGGGACGGCGCAACGCCCGGCAGCGGTGACCGTCGCAGTAGACGACCGTGACCCCGGCACCCGGCCGGGCGGCGGCGCCCACCGTCAGCCCCGGTCCGGCACGGGGTGGTCGTGCAGGTCGCCGAGGTCCCACGCCGGGAACGGGTCGGGCAGGACCCGCCAGGCGGGCTCGCCGGCGGTGATTTCGCCGTCGGTGAGCAGGCAGCCGGTCAGCGCGGCCCGCAACCGGTCACCGTCGAGCCCCACACCGATCAGGACCAGTTCCTGCTGCCGGTCCCCGAAGGCCGGGTGCCAACGTGCGGCGAGGTCGGCCCGCTCTCCCGGGTCCTCGGGCCAGTCCCCGGACACCGCGACCGGGACACCGACCGGGTCGCAGCGACCGGACGGCCCGGCCTGCGACCACAACGCCTGGACGCCGGGCCGGCTCGCCAGCCACAGGAAACCCTTCGACCGCACCACACCGAAGGCGTCCAGCCCGTCGGCGAGCAGATCCCACAGGCGCTGCGGGTGGAACGGCCGGTGGTCGCGGAACACGATGCTGGAGATGCCGTACTCCTCGGTCTCCGGCACGTGCTCGCCGTTGAGTTCGGCCACCCAACCGGGCACGGTCTCCGCGCGTTCGAGGTCGAACCGTCCGGTGTGCAGGATCTCCGCCGCGTCGACCCGCCCGTGCGCGGCCCGGACCTGCCGGGCGGCCGGGTTGAGTCGGGTGAGCAGCGCCTGCACCACCGACAGGTCCGCCGGGGCGATCAGGTCGATCTTGTTGACCACCAGCACGTCGGCGAACTCGATCTGGTCGACCAGCAGGTCGGCTATGCCCCGGTCGTCCCCCTCGTACGCGGCCAGGCCGCGCGCCTCGAGCGTCTCACCCGCCTCGATCCTTGCCAGCAGCCCCGCCGCGTCGACCACGGTGACCGTGGTGTCCAGCCGGGCCAGGTCGTCCAGCACCTGCCCGTCCTCGACGCCGAAGGCGAACGTGGCGGCCACCGGCATCGGCTCGGAGATCCCGCTGGACTCGATCAGCAGGTAGTCGAACCGGCCCAGGCGGGCGAGCCGGGCCACCTCGTCGAGCAGGTCGTCGCGCAGCGTGCAGCAGATGCAGCCGTTGGTCAGCTCGACCAACCGCTCCTCGGTCCGTGACAGCGTCCCACCGTCGCGGACCAGGGCGGCGTCGATGTTGACCTCGCTCATGTCATTGACGATCACCGCCACCCGCAGCCCGTCCCGGTTGGCCAGGACATGGTTGAGCAGGCTGGTCTTGCCGGCACCGAGGAACCCCGACAGCACCGTCACCGGCAGCCGGTCGGTCACGGCTGGTCCACCACCTGACGCCCCTTGTACAGACCGCAGTGCCCGCAGGCCCGGTGCGGCACCACCATCTCCCTGCGCGGGCAGGGGCAGGGGGTCAGCCGCGGCACGCTCGCCTTCCACCGGGCCCGCCGGTGCCGGGTGTTCGATCGCGACATCTTCCGCTTCGGAACGGCCATCGTGCGTCTCCTTCGTGAGCAGGTCGCGACACGGTATCGCTTTCGGTTGTCGTTTTCATCTTTGGATCAACGGAGTGGTGTCGGCGACGGTGCGATCCCCGGCGTCCGGCAGCCGCAGCGTGTGGTCGGCGAGTGTGGCGTCGGCGGCGTCGTGGCTGGCGTACACCACCGCCGCGCCGGCGCGAACCCGCTCACCGAGCAGGTCGTGGACGCGCCGCCGACTCTCCGCGTCGAGGCCGACCGTCGGCTCGTCGAGCACGAAGACGTCGGCGACCTGGACCAGAGCCTGGGCGACGAGGGCGCGTTGGCGCTGCCCGCCGGACAGCTCGCGCAGCCGTCGCCGGGCCAGCCGGGCGAGGTCCAGCCGCTCCAGGATCGCGCCCACCGCGAGGCGGTCGTCGCGGTCCAGCCGTCGGCGCGGCCGGAACCGGCCGATCTGCACGCACTCCGCGACGGTCAGCGGGAGCGCGTCGATGCCGCTGGTCCGCTGCGGGAGCAGGGCCAGCCGGCAGCCGGCGCGCCGCCGAACGCTGCCCTCGGCCGGCTGCTCGACACCGGCCAGCAGGTGCAGCAGCGTGCTCTTGCCGGAGCCGTTCGCGCCGGTCACGGCAACCGTGCAGGCGGCGTCCACACGCAGGCTCACGTCCCGCAGTACGGGGGTGCCGGCGTACCGGAAGGCCACGTTCTCGACGGTCAGGATCTCGGTGCCCACCATGCCCCCTAATGGAATTGGTTTTCGTTTGCACTATAGTCGAGCCGGTGATGGCGTCCCTGCTCGAACCGTTCACCGCGTCCTTCGTCGTCCGCGCCCTGATCGGCGGCGTCCTGCTGGCAGCGGCGTGCGCCCTGGTCGGTGTGTGGGTCATCGCCCGCGGCATGACCTTCCTCGGCGAGGCGATGAGCCACGGCATGCTGCCCGGCGTCGCCGTCGCGTCGATCGTCGGCGGCAATCTCGTCGTTGGGGCCGCCGCCAGCGCGTTCGCCATGGCGGTCGGCGTCAACGCCCTGCGGCACAGCCGCGAGTTCGGGCGCGACACCAGCATCGGGCTGCTGTTCGTGGGGATGCTCTCGGTCGGGGTGATCGTCGTCTCGCACTCGCGGTCGTTCGCCACCGACCTGACCGCGTTCCTGTTCGGTGACGTCCTGGCCATCCGGTGGCCTGACCTGGTGCTGCTCGCCACCGCGGTCGCCGTGGTCGCGGCGACCTCCGCGGCCTGCTACCGGCCGTTCCTCGCGCTCACCTTCGACCCGCGCAAGGCACGGACCCTCGGCCTGCGTCCCGACCTCGCCAACGCGGTCATGCTGGCCCTGCTCACCGTCACGATGGCGGTCGCCTTCAGCGTCGTGGGCACCCTGCTCGCCTTCGGCATGCTGATCGCGCCGTCGGCCGCGGCGATGCTCGTCGCACGGCGGCTCCCGGTGGTGATGCTGGCGAGTTTCGCCATCGGCTCGGCCGCGACCGTGACCGGTCTGTGGATCTCGTGGTACGCGGCGACCGCCGCCGGTGCCACCGTCGCCGCCGTGGCCGCCGGAACGTTCTTCGCGATTCTCGGCGCGAGCCGGGTCACGGCCGCGACGCGACGTCGTCGGTCACCGGCCCTCGCACCACCCCCCGTTTCCGTACCGAAGGGAAGTTCGTGATCTTCAGCACCACCGGAAGGCTCCTCGGCGTGACCGCTCTGGGCCTCACGCTCGCCGTCTCCGCCTGTGGCTCGCCGGAACGCCCGCCACCGGACGCCTCCGAGACGCCGCACGGCTACGTGGAAGGCGCCGAGGAGCTGGCCGAGGCGCAACCGGCCATCGCGTACGCCACTCGCGGTGGGCGGCGGTTGGGCCTGCTCGACCTGGCCAGCGCCGCCGAGAAGGACATCGCCCTGTCGGTCCCCGCCGCCGGGGTCACCGAGGACGGCCGCTTCGTCTACGTCGACGACGGTGACCGCACCCTGGAGATCGTCGACGGCGGGGTGTGGACCGTCGACCACGCCGACCACGTCCACTACTACCGCGCCCCGTCCCGGTCGGTCGGCACGCTGTCGCTCGACGCCCCGATCCGGACGATCGCCGGCTTCGGGACCCACACCACGGTCGGCACCGCCGACGGAAAGGTGACGGTCCTCGACCGACGCGCGCTCGAGACCGGCACGATCAGCGAACTGGCCACGATCGACTCGAGCAGTTCCACACCGCTGGCCGTGCCGTACGCGGGGCAACTCCTCGTCGCCGTCGGCGACGATCCTCGGCGTCCGGCCGACCGGATCGTGGCCATGGACGCGAAGGGCCGGCCCACCGGTGCCCTCGAGGCACCCTGCGCGGCACCGCGCGGGTGGGCCGTCCTGCGCGGCGGCGTGGTCATCGCGTGTGAGGACGAGGTCGTACGGGTCAAGCTGGCGGGTGACGACCTCACCGCCACGGTGCTGACCTCCCCGCGTACCCCGGTCTCAGCAGGCAGGTTCGGCTACCGCCCGCGCAGCAACGAGGCGGCGGTCGCGGACCGTAGCGGCATCTGGTCGGTGAACGCCGCCAAGGCCACCCTCCGGTACGTGCCGGTCGCCGGCCGCGAACTGGTGGCCGCCGCCTCACCCGCGGACGCGAGCACGGTGCTCGCGCTCGACACCTCCGACCGGCTGATCAGCCTCGACCTCGAAACGGGCAGGATCCTCGCCGAGCGCCCGCTGCGCGCCACCGGTGTGACGCTGGACGTCGACCGCGCCTACCTGACCGACCCGGAGGCCCGGGTCGTCCATGAGATCGACTATCGCGACCGGCTGCGCACCGCCCGTACGCTGAAGGTCGCCGACCGACCGGATCTCATGGTGGAGGTCGGCCGATGAGAGCACGGAAGGTCCTCGCGACGCTTCTCGCCGGCGCCCTGCTGACCGGGGGCACCGCCTGCACCTCACCCGACACCTCGCGCATCGTGGTCACCACGAACATCCTCGGCGACGTCGTCACCGAGATCGTCGGTGACCAGGCAGAGGTCAGCGTGCTGATGAAACCCGACGCCGACCCGCACTCCTTCGCCGTCTCGGCCCGGGAAGCGCACACCATGCAGACGGCCGACCTGCTCGTCTACAACGGACTCGGGCTCGAGGAGGGCGTCCTGCGCCACGTCGAGGCGGCGGAGGCCGAGGGCGTCCCCACCGTCGAGGTGGGGGCCCGGATCGACGCGATGGAGTACCAGGACGGCGACGCCGCCGGTCTGCCCGATCCGCACTTCTGGACGGATCCGGCGCGGGTGGCCACGGCGGTGCGGCTGCTCACCGACGAGATCGTCGAGCACGTCGACGGCGTGGACGCCCGCGCGGTGCGGGAACGTGCGGACGCGTACGGCGGGAAGGTGGGTGAGCTGGACGCGGATCTCGCGCGGCGTTTCGCCGCCATCGCCCCGCAGCGCCGGGTCCTGGTCACCAACCACCACGTGTTCGGCTACCTCGCCGATCGCTACGACTTCACGGTCGTCGGCGCGATCATCCCGAGCGGCACCACGCTCGCGTCACCGAGTTCGTCGGATCTCGCCTCCCTGGTCGCCGCCATCAGGACCCACCGGGTGCCGGCGATCTTCGTCGACACGTCACAGCCGGCCAAGCTGGCCGAGGTGCTCGCCTCGGAGGCCGGCATCAGCGTGCGGGTGAGCGCCCTGTACTCGGAGTCGCTCAGTGACACCGACGGTGAGGCGCCCAGCTATCTGAAGATGATGCGCTTCAACGCCGAGGCGATCATCGGCGGCCTCTCCACCTGAAGACACCCCGGGCGTCGGGTCCATGGGCGCCCCGTGTACGTTAATGAAAATGGTTGTCAGTAGCAATTGAGGAGGAAATTCGTGAGGCATCGTGGAATCAGCGGCGCGGCCGCCCTGGTGGCGGCCGCGCTGGCGCTCACCGCGTGCGCGTCCGATCCGGACGACGGCACCGCACCGTCGGCCGGATCGTCCGCCGCGGCCTCGGTCGAGGAACCGGTGGCGATCACCTACGACGGCGGCATCTACGTGCTCGACGGCGAAGCGCTGAAGGTGGCGCACACCGTCGCGCTGCCCGGCTTCAACCGGGTGAACCCGGCCGGCAACGACACCGGCGTATTCGTCTCCACCGAGTCCGGGTTCCAGGTCCTCGACGCGGCCGCCGGCAAGATGACCGACATCAACTACCCGGGCGCCAAGCCGGGCCACGTGGTGCGGCACGGCGACCGCACCGTCCTGTTCACCGACGGCACCGGCGAGGTGAACAGCTTCGACCCGAAGAAGCTCGCCGACGGCAAGCCCGAGGGCCGCCGGTACAGGACCGCCCAGGCGCACCACGGCGTCGCCGTCGAACTCGCCGACGGCACCCTGGTGGTGACCCTCGGCACCGAGGAGTCCCGCCCGGGAGCGATCGCCCTGGACAAGGACGGCAAGGAGATCGCCCGCAGCGAGGAGTGCCCCGGCGTGCACGGCGAAGCCGTCGCCCAGGGTGAGACCGTGGGCCTCGGCTGCACCGACGGCGTGCTGCTGTTCAAGAACGGCGCCTTCGTCAAGGTCAAGAGCGCGGGTGCGTACGGCGCCGTCGCCACCCAGGCCGGCAGTGACAAGTCCGCCGTCCTGCTCGGCGACTACAAGGTCGAGCCGGACGCGGAGCGTGAGTTCCCCGAGCAGTTCGCGCTCATCGACACGGCTGCGCGGAAGATCCAGGTCGTGCCGATGCCCGAGGGCGTGAGCTACAGCTTCCGCTCCCTGGCCCGCGGCCCGCAGGGCGAGGGCCTCATCCTCGGCACCGACGGCAAGCTGCACGTGGTCGATCCCGCCTCGGGGAAGCTGACCAGTTCGTGGCCGGTGGTCGGCGCGTGGAAGGAGCCGATGGAGTGGCAGGAGCCGCGCCCGGCCCTGTTCGTCCGCGGTGACGACGCCTACGTCACCGAGCCCGCCACCAGGAAGGTGCACCGGCTCGACCTCACCACCGGCAAGGTCGTCGCATCGGTGACGCTCGACGCGGTTCCCAACGAGATCAGCGGCGCGGTGTCCGCGCACTGACATCACGCTCACCGGCGGTGGGGGCGAACCTCGTCCCCACCGCCGGTGGCGTTCGGCGCCACCCCCGGCGTGCCCGACCCGCCGCACGGGTGAGGTGACCGATCCCACCGGCTGGAACTTTCCGCCCCTCGGGTCCGACCTACCGGACGAACACCGATCTTCGAGGGGACGACGTCATGTCCAGCACCACCAGCGACCGGTTCCTGCGCCCGGCGGCCCTGATCGCCGCCGCCCTCCTGGCCGCGTCCGTCGCCGCCTGCGGGTCCTCCGACGACCCGACCACCGCCGCGCCGTCGGCGTCGGCAACGGCCTCGGCCTCCGCCTCCGTGGGCACCCCCGCCGGCGTGCTCGGCATCCGTGACCCGTGGGTGAAGGCCGCCGACAAGGGCATGACCGCCGCGTTCGGCACCCTCGTCAACGACGGCGACACCGATGTGACCGTCACCGGCGCCCGCACCGACGTCTCCCCCATGGAGCTGCACGAGATGACCATGAAGGACGGGAAGATGGTCATGCAGGCCAAGCCGGGCGGCATCGTGATCAAGGCGCGCTCCCGCGCCACCCTCCAGCCCGGCGGCGACCACCTCATGCTGATGGACCTCAAGCAGCCGGTGAAGGCCGGCGACGAACTCAGTTTCACGCTCACCTTCGCCGACGGTCGCACCCAGACGTTCACCGCCGTGGCGAAGCCGTTCACCGGCGCCCAGGAGTCCTACGCCCCCGGCCACGGCGAGCCGATGCCGGGCATGAGCACGACCCCGGCGGCATGACCGAACGCACCGAGCGAAGCGAGGGCCGTGACGGCATGCCCAGCCAGCACGGCATGACCGAACGCACCGAGCGAAGCGAGGGCCGTGACGGCATGCCCAGCCAGCACGGCATGACCGAACGCACCGAGCGAAGCGAGGGCCGTGACGG
>NZ_CADEAU010000052.1 GCF_902825405.1 Micromonospora maritima
GGCCCCGGCCCCGGCCCCGGCCCCGAGCACCGTGCCCGCCGCCAAGCCGGGCTCGCCCACGCCGGTCCAGGCCGGCGGGGTCCGGCAGCCGCCGTCCACCGTCTACCGGTCGAAGCGCGACATCGACGGCGCCGACGGCCAGGGCCGGCTCTCGATGGCCTTCGACCCGGTGGAGGACCAGGAGTGAGGCTCCGACGGTCTGTCGTGGCGTCGGCCGTCGGGGTGCTGATCGTCGCGCTGGGCGCCGCCTGCAGCGATCCGCCGCCTCCGGGTGCGAGCGACCTGGTCGATCCCGGCACCCCGGCACCGAAGCCCAGCCCGACGCCCAGCCTGCCGGTGGGGCCGCTGTCGGGGCAGCCACTCACCCAGCCGGGCGTGGAGGCACGGCAGGCGATCGCGGTGCCGATCCGGGTGACCGAGAGCGGCGCCGCCACCGGCCTGGACGCGGCGGACCTGGTCTACCAGGAGTTCGCCGAGTCGGGCAGTCTGCACCTCAGCGCGGTCTACCAGTCCCGCGACGCCACGAAGATCGGCCCGGTCACCGAGATCCGCCCGGTCGACATCCGCAGCGTCGGTGTGCTCCGCCCGTGGCTCGGCTACGCCGGCGGGCCCACCGGTTTCCTCAGCCAGCTCGCCGCCGCCGACCTCAGCGGCGTGACACCGGCCAAACGCAGCGCCGCGTTCCCGGACGGACACACCTCGACCACGGCGCTCCGGGCCGCCGCACCCAAGGGCGGCGTCGCACCGGCGCCGTTGTTCGAGTACGCCACCACGGGCACGCCGCTGGCCAGCCGGGACGTCACGCCCGCCAGCAAACTCACCGTCTCCGCCTCCGGTCACCGCACCCAGACCTGGACCTACGACCCGGCGAAGCAGCAGTGGTCGGGGCGGGTCGGCAAGACCACGGTGACCGCCGCCTCGGTGGTCGTGCTCACCATGGAGTACCGGACGCTCACCGTCCGCAAGCCCAGCCCCCGGTCCCTGCCGAGCGCCAACGTCTACGGCAAGGGCAAGGCCCTGGTCGTGTCCGGGCCGTCGAGCGCCAAGGCGCAGTGGAGCAAGCCCGGGCAGAAGCTGGTCTGCAACGTCACCGACCTGGCCGGATACCAGGTCCGCCCGCAGCCGGGCACCACCTGGGTGATCTACGCGCCGACGGCGGCCCGGGTAGCGGTCACATGAAGACGCTCGTCCCGCTCCAGCCCTCGCGGCCGGAGCCGGTGCCGAGTGGTCCGGTGCCGACGGAGGCGTCGGTCGGCGTACGTGCCGCCGGACGCCGGCGTCTGCCCACCGCGTGGCCACTGATCGCGCTCTTCGTGCTCTACCCGGTGTGGTGGGCGCTCGGCCTGCCGTCGTTCATCTTCGCCATCCTCGCCGTGCCGATGGCGTTCCAGCTGCGCCGGCGTGACCGCATCCGGGTGCCCCCCGGTTTCGGGTTCTGGCTGATCCTGCTCGCCTGGGTGGTGCTCTCCGGGTTGATGCTGGACGTCACCGCGCCGAACACCCTGACGCCGGACGGGTTCGGCAGGTACATCGGCTGGGGCATCCGGGTGATGAACTACACCGCGCTGACCATCACCATGCTCTACGTGCTCAACCTGAGCGAGAAGGAGCTGCCGAGGATCCGGATGCTGCGGCTCTTCGGGTTCCTGGCCGTGGTCACCGTGATCGGCGGGTACGTCGGCGCGCTCATGCCCGACCTGAAGTTCACCGCCCCGCTCAACTACATCCTGCCCGACGTCATCGCCAAGGAGCCGTTCGTCAACCGGCTCATGCACGTCGAGGTGGCCCAGGTGCAGGAGGTGCTGGAGGGCGAGGCCAGCTCGCCGCGTCCGGCCGCCCCGTTCGAGTACACGAACACCTGGGGCGAGAACATGGGCATCCTGCTCATCTGGTTCCTCGTCGGCTGGGTGGTGTACGGCCGGGGGTGGCGGCGACTCGGCGGCTACCTGATGGTCGCCGCCGCGATCTTCCCGATCGTCTTCTCGCTCAACCGCGGTCTCTGGATCGGGCTGGTGATCGCCGCCGTCTACGTCGCCCTGCGGCTGGCGCTGCGCGGCCGGATCGCCGTCCTCGCCGGCATGGCGCTGGCCACCGCGCTGGCCGGCGTGCTGGTGCTGGCGTCGCCGCTGGGCGGGCTCCTCGACGAGCGGATGCAGAACGGGCACAGCGACGAGATCCGGGCCACCCTGTCCAGCGGGGCCGTCGAGGCGGCGAACCACTCGCCGGTGCTGGGCTACGGCGCCAACCGCGCGCTGATCGGCAGCAACCGGTCGATCGCGATCGGCAAGTCGGCCGACTGCCAGCAGTGCGGAAACCGGGAGCTGGGCAGCAACGGGCAGGTCTGGAACCTGCTCGTGGGCCAGGGCTGGGTCGGCGCGTTCTGCTACAGCGCGTTCTTCCTCTGGTGCCTGTGGCGGTTCCGGCGCGACCATACGCCCATCGGCATCGCCGGCAGCGCGGTGCTGATCCTGATGCTGTTCTTCCAGTTCCTCTACGGCGCGCTGAACACCACGCTGGCGTACGGCCTGATCAGCGTGGCCGTGCTGGCCAGCAACGACCGGTACCTGCGGACGATGCGCCGGGAGGCGCTCGCCGCGGTGGCGTCCGCCGTGCCGACCAACCGACGGGAACGGACCCGCTGATGACCGCAACCCCACGAGTCGATGACGCGCGCGCGGCGTACCTGCCCGAGCTGGCGGCCGTGGTCTGGCCGGAACCGGCCGGACCCACGCTGCGCCGCGGCGGCGCCGGCTACGCCGTGGTGCCGTCGGCCGCACGGCCCCGGCTGCTGGTGCCCGCCGGCTCCCGGCGGGCCGCGGCCAGCGCGGTCCGGCACTCGACGGAGGCGGTGGGTACGAAGGCCCGGCTGCGCCGGTCGCTGCTGGCCACCGCCTTCCGCACCGGTCTCGGCCGGCTCGCCTTCCGGGACCGCCTCCAGGTCGGGGCGACCACCGGGACGCTGGAGGAGCACCTGACCGAGGTGCTCGGCCGGCCGGCGTTGCTGAGTGTCCACATCGGCCCGGCCCGCGCCAACCGCAAGCCGGTGATCCAGCTGCTCGACCACCACGGCCGGCCGCTGGGCTACGCCAAGCTGGGCGTGGACCCGCTCACCCGCGCTCTGGTCGACGAGGAGGCCGCGGTGCTGCGCCGGCTGGCCACCGTCGACCTGCCCGGGATCGTGGTGGCCGAGGTGTTGCACCACGGCGCCTGGGGCCCGCACGCCCTGCTGGTGCAGAGCGCGCTTCCGGTCGGGCTGCCCCGGGCGACGCCGGCGGAGGCCACCGAGCGGGAACGCGAGGCGATGGTGGCGGTCAGCCGCTGCCTGGGCGTGGACCGCCGGCCGGTCGGCGGCAGCGGGTACGCCGAACGCCTCGCCGCCGACGTCGAGGCGCTGGGTGACCGGCCGGAGACCGCGCGGCTGCGCTCGGTCCTGGCCACCGTCGTCGGCCTCGACCCGACGCTCGACCTCGGCGCCTGGCACGGCGACTGGAACGGCGGCAACAGCGCGGCGCTGGCCGACGGTCGCATGCTCATCTGGGACTGGGAGCGGTTCTCGGCCGGCGTGCCGGTCGGCTACGACGCGCTGCACCGACGGCTCCAGACGGCGATCACCAAGGCCGGGGTGGAGCCGACGACGGCGGCCCGCGAACTGCTGAGCGGTGCGGCGGCGACGCTCGCGCCGTTCGCCCCGCCGGCCGGCACCGAAGACCTGGTGGCGGTGCTCTACCTGGTCGAGCTGGCCGCGCGCTACCTGCGCGACCGACAGGCCGAGGCCGGCGCCCGGCTGGGACACGTGGCCGCCTGGCTGTTGCCGGCGGTGGAGGATCACCTGGCGACCCGGCCGGGTGCGGGAGGAGTGCTGAGATGACGCTGGCCAAGGCCAAGGCCCGACGGGCCGTGCGGTCGGTGACGCGTACGGTCGGCCGGTGGACGGCGAACTCGCGGATGACCCCCGACTTCCTGATCGTGGGCGCCCAACGCTGCGGCACGACGTCGCTGTTCAAGACGCTCTCCCAGCACCCGGGCGTGCTCCCGGCGGTCTACCACAAGGGTGTCCACTACTTCGACACCGGCTACGACCGGGGCATGGACTGGTACCTCGGGCACTTCCCGACCAACCGTCGGGCCGAGGCGGTACGCGCGCAGCTCGGCGTGCGCGGGGTGACCGGCGAGTCGAGCCCGTACTACATGTTCCACCCGCTGGCCGGGGAGCGGATCGCCGCCGACCTGCCCGAGGTCCGGCTGCTGGTGCTGCTGCGCGACCCGGTGGAGCGGGCGTACTCGGCGCACGCGCACGAGTCGGCCCGGGGCTTCGAGTCCGAGACGTTCGAGCGGGCGCTCGAACTGGAGCAGAGCCGCATCGCCGGTGAGCGGGAGCGCCTGCTCGCCGACCCGACCGCGCACAGCCACCACTACCAGCACAACGCCTACCTGACCCGGGGGCAGTACGTCGAGCAGCTGGAGCGACTCGAGTCGATCTTCGGCCGGGACCGGCTGCACGTGATCGACGCCGACGACTTCTTCGCCGACCCGCGACCGGCCTTCGACGGGGTCTGCGACTTCCTCGGCCTGCCGCACTGGGCGGACATCTCGTTCGGCAAGCACAACGCGCGGTCCCGCTCGGCGATGGACCCGGAGCTGCGCGCCCGGCTGGAGGCGCACTTCACGCCGTACGACGAACGGCTCGCCGCCTGGTGGGGACGCGTACCGTCGTGGCGACGGTAACCCCCACCCGGCCGGCGGCGGGCGCCGAGCTGGGCGGGGCCGCCCGGCACGGGGTGCTGAACCTGCTCGGCGTGGCGGTGGCGGCGGTGGCCGGCTTCGGGCTGAACATCGTGGTCACCCGCGGCTGGTCGATGGCGGACGCGGGTCTGTTCTTCGCCGCCACCAGCGCGTTCATGATCGCGTACGCGGCCGCCCGTCTCGGCACGGGCATCGGCTCGGTCTACTTCATCAGCCGCTACCGGACGTTGGGCCAGCCGGAGCGGATCCGCGCCTCGGTGCTGGCCGGGCTGTTCCCGCTGCTGGGCATGGGCGTCCTGCTCACCACCGTCGGCTGGCTGTTCACCCCGCGGATCGTCGAGCTGACCTTCGCCGAGCCGGTCCCGGGCGCGGTGCCCGCGTTGCGCGCGCTGCTGCTCTTCGTGCCGGTGGCCGCGCTCTGCGACTTCACGCTGTCCGCCTGCCGGGGCTTCGGCAAGATGCGCCCGCTGCTGCTCATCGAGCGGCTCGGACGCACGCTGCTCCAGTTCGTCGCCGTGCTGCTGGTCGCCGTGCTCGGCCTCTCCGCCACCACGGCGCTGCCGCTGGCCTGGGCGCTGCCGTACGTGCCGGCCGCGCTCGCCGCCGTGTTCTGGCTGGCCCGCCTGGTCCGGCGGGCCGAACGCTCGGCCGGCCCGGACGCGCCGCCGCCGGCGAGCTGGCGGCAGGAGTTCGGCCCGTACTGGCGGTACAGCGGGCCGCGCGCGCTGAGCGGGCTCGCCCAGATGGTGGTGCAGCGGCTCGACATCGTCCTGCTGGGCGCGCTGCGCGGGCTGTCCGAGGCGGCGCTCTACACGGCGGCCACCCGGTTCCTCACCCTGGGCCAGCTCTCCGGCCAGGCCCTGTCGACAGCCGTCCAGCACCGGCTGGCGGAGCACCTGGCCCGGGACGACCGGGCCGCCGCGGGCCGGCTGTACCAGGCCGCGACCGCGTGGCTGGTACTGCTGGCCTGGCCGGCGTACCTGCTGTTCGCCTCGTTCGCCGGGCCCATGCTGGGCCTGTTCGGCTCCGGGTACGACGCCGGGCGGACGGTCACCGTCTACCTGGCCCTGACGATGCTCGTCGCCACCGGATGCGGCATGGTCGACACCGTGCTGAACATGGCCGGGAAGACGGCCTGGACGTTCTACAACGCGCTGTCCGGCACGCTCGTCAACGTGGTCGCCAACGTGCTGCTCATTCCGCGCTACGGCGTCATGGGCGCGGCGATCGCCTGGTCCGCGTCCATCCTGATCACCAATCTGGTGCCGCTGGTCCAGCTGCACCGCGCGTTCCGGCTGCATCCGTTCGGGCCGGGCACGCTCACCGCGGCCGGGCTGGCGCTTGCCTGCTTCGGCGTGCCGGCACTGGTGCTGCACACCGTCACCGAACCGGGTACGGCGTCCCTGCTGGTGGTCGCCGTGCTGGGCGCCGCCGGTTACGCCGCGGCGGTCTGGCGGCTCCGGGGCGTGCTCCAGCTCGACGCCCTTCGGGCACTGCGGCGCAACCGGGGGCGATGACCGGCGACCGCACACGACATCGATCACCGGCCCGGCCGGTGGCACCGAAACGGGGAGGCACGGCAACCATGAAGTGGGTCCGAAGCTCGACGGCACTCCTGATGGGCGCGACGCTCGCCCTGACGGCCTGTCAGGGGGAGACGCCCGCACCGCTCACACCGGCCCCGTCGACCGGCAGCCCGACCGCGCCGGTGAAGCCCCGGCCGGTGGGCGGCCTGGAGACCACCGGGCGGGGCCCGGAGATGCCGGCGCAGGGCGCCTGGCTCGGCGCCTGGGTGAAGCCGACCTGGCAGACGCCCGACGGTCGGGTCAGCGCCCTCACCGCCTTCGGCGAGCAGACCGGCGGCAAGGTGACGCTGGCGCACATGTTCCACGAGTGGGAGGACGACTTCCCCGGCCCGACCGAGAACGCGTTCCAGGCCGCCCAGATGCTGCAGATGATCTCCTGGTCCGGCGCCGACACCCGGTCCATCGCGGACGGCGTGTACGACCAGATGATCCGACAGCGGGCCAAGGCCATCAAGAACTTCGGAGTGCCGGTGCTGCTGCGGTGGCGGTGGGAGATGGACCGGCCCAACCTGCGCCAGAGCGTCCGCTCACCCGAGGACTACGTGGCCGCCTGGAAGCACATCCGGGCCATCTTCACCGAGGAGGGGGCGACCAACGCCGGCTGGGTGTGGTGCCCGCACGTGCTCGGCTTCGTGGACTCCGGCCGCGACGCCGCCGCCTACTACCCGGGTGACGACCAGGTCGACTGGCTGTGCACGGACGTCTACCCGGGCAAGAACTACGACGGCTTCGGCGAGCAGATGGACACCTTCATGGCCTTCGCCCGGCAGCGGCCGCGGCCGGTCGTGATCGGCGAGTTCGGCGTCACCCACGACGGCGGGCCGGGCCAGCGCGCGGCGTGGCTGCGGGAGGCGCGCACGTACATCAAGCGGCACCCGCAGATCAAGGCGGTGGTCTACTTCTCCGCCAAGCAGACCAAGGGCACGACGTACGACAGCACCTTCGACGACGACCCGGAGGGCCTGGCCGCGTACCGCGAGTTGGCCGGGGATCCGTACTTCTCCGCGCCCGCGCCGACGGCCACGCCCGGGGGCCCGGTGAACTGACCTCCACCGTTCGTGTGGCCGGTTCACCTCTCCCGGTATCCGTCAGGTCGTGTGGACGGGTATAAAGGTCATCCGGGGTGGACGCCATAGCTGAAATGCGGAAGTGTGTGCCCATCACGCGTCAACCGGCCGTGCGCCCCCGATCGGCGACCCCTGCACCCCTCGCCCGATCGGCCGGGCCGGCCACCTCGTTCTCCGTCACTCCTCCGGAGCTGCCCGTGCTAAATCTTCCCGCGACCACGCGCCGATCCTTCGCGCTGGTCACCGCCGCCTTCCTCGGTGTCGGTGGTGTGCTGTCGGCCAGCCCCGCGCTGGCCGCACCGGACCACGGCACCATGGTCAGCAGCGCCCCCGCCACCAGCACGCCGAACATCAAGGACGGCGCGGTCTACGCCATCTACGACGCCGGCAGCAAGGTGATCGCGGGCGGGTCCTTCACCGAGGTGCGCAACCGCGACAAGTCCCTGGACATCCCGCGCACCAAGCTGCTCTCCTTCGACAAGGCCACCGGCATCGTCGACCCGGCGTTCGCGCCCGTGATCGACGGTGACGTCTCGGCCGTCGTCGCCGGCCCGACCGCCGGCACGGTCTACATCGCGGGCGACTTCAACACCGTCAACGGAGTCAACCGGCGCAAGCTGGCGCTGCTCAACATCTCCGACGGCTCGCTCGTCACCACGTTCAAGGGCCCGGCCTTCAACGGCCTGGTCAACGACATCGTCAAGGTCGGCGACCGGCTGCTGGTGGGTGGGGTCTTCACCACCGCCGGCACCGGCGTGAACCGTGGTGGTCTGGCCTCCATCAACGCCAGCACCGGCGTGGTGGACGACTACCTGACCACCAACCTGACCGAGCACCACAACTGGACCGAGGGCAGCATCGGCACCGCCAAGGCGGGCGTGGGTCCGGAGAAGCTCGCCGTCTCGCCCGACCGCACGCAGATGGTCGTCATCGGCAACTTCAAGAAGGCCGACGGCGTCGTGCACGACCAGATCGTCCGGATCAACCTGGGCGACAGCGGAGCCACCGTCGCCGACTGGAACACGGACGGCTACTCGGGCGCCTGCAAGTACGCCGCGTTCGACTCGTGGGTCCGCGACGTCCAGTTCTCCCCGGACGGCAAGTACTTCGTGGTGGTCACCACCGGCGCGTCCTACCCGGGCACGCTCTGCGACTCGGCCGCCCGCTGGGAGGCCGACGCCACCGGCGGCGGCCAGCAGCCGACCTGGACCAACTTCAGCGGCGGCGACACCTTCCTCTCCGTCGGCATCAGCGAGAAGGCCATCTACGTCGGTGGTCACTTCCGCTGGTCGAACAACCCGATCGCCCGGGACAAGGCCGGACCGGGCGCGGTGCCGCGGGCCAGCATCGCGGCCCTCGACCCGGCCAGCGGCCTGCCGCTGTCCTGGAACCCGGGCCGCCACCCGCGCGGCTACGGCGTGACCGAGATGATGGTGACCCCGCAGGGCCTCTGGCTCGGCAGCGACCAGGACTACATCGGCGCCGGCGAGCACCTGCGCAAGAAGATCGCGTTCTTCCCGCTGGACGGTGGCGACGCACCTCACTCGACCAGCACCAAGGGCCTGCCCGGCGACGTCTACCAGGCCGGCCGGGCGGCGCAGACCGAGGTCCTCTACCGGGTCAACGCGGGTGGCCCGGCCATCCCGGCGACCGACGGCGGCCCGGACTGGTCGGCCGACACCGACGCCGCGCCGAGCCCGAACCACAACGGCGGCAACAGCGCGAAGGCGTACACCACCAACGCCACGTTCGACCCCACGGTGCCGGCGAGCACCCCGGCGACGCTGTTCAACACCGAGCGGTGGGACCAGACGACCGCGCCGGACATGCAGTGGGACATCCCGGTCGCGGCCGGCACCCGGGTCGACGTCCGGCTCTACCTGGCCAACCGGTACAGCGGCACCGCCGCCGTGGGCAAGCGCAAGCTCGACGTCACCATCGACGGCGTGCTCAAGCTGAACGACTTCGACCCGGTCGCCTCCGCCGGCGGCACCGACCGCGGCACCATGCGTTCGTTCTCGCTGGTGAGCGACGGTGTGGTCGACATCGACTTCGGCCGCGTGCTGGAGAACCCGCTGATCCAGGGCATCGAGGTGGTCAAGACCGCCCCGACCCCGGACGCCTCGGACGTGCTCTACCGGGTCAACGCCGGTGGTGACCAGCTGGCCGCCGCGAACGGCCCGGCCTGGGCCGCGGACACGCTCGCCGCGCCGAGCAGCCTGCACAACACCGGCAACACCGTCACGACGTACGCCACGAACGCGTCGGTCGACGCCACCGTGCCGGCCGGCACGCCGGTCGAGCTGTTCAACAGCGAGCGGTGGGACGAGACGCCCGTCCCGGACATGCAGTGGGACTTCCCGGTCCCGGCCGGCACGCCGGTGCAGGTCCGGCTCTACCTGGCCAACCGGTACGCCGGCACCGCCACCGCGGGCAAGCGCAAGTTCAACGTGAGCATCGACGGGGTGCTCAAGCTGAACAGCTTCGACCCGGTCGCCGCGATCGGCGCCACCAACAGGGGCACCATGCGGGCGTTCCCGGTCACCAGCGACGGCAACATCGACATCGACTTCGGTCGGGTCCTGGAGAACCCGCTGGTGCAGGGCATCGAGATCGTGAAGCTGCCGCCGGTCCCGCCGGCCACCACTGTGGACAGCATCACCAAGCGGTCGTACGACGGCGCGACCACGGTCGGCAACGCGATGTCGGTGGCGAACCCGGACAACACCCGCTGGTCCACGGTCAAGGGTGCGTTCTGGGTCGGCGGCGACCTGTTCTACGGCGTCGACGGCGACCTCTACAAGCGCTCCTTCGACGGTGTCGAGTTCGGCACCCCGAAGAAGCTGGACCCGTACCACGACGCCAAGTGGGACACGGTCATCACCGGCTCCGCGCCGGAGGGCCAGACGTACGCCGGCATGACCTCCAACTTCGCCGCCGAGCTGCCGAACGTGACCGCCATGTTCTACAAGGGCGGTCGCCTCTACTACGCGCTGGCCGGTCAGAGCACCCTGTTCTGGCGCTGGTTCACGCCGGACACCGGCACGGTCGGCGCCGAGCGGGCCACGGTCGCCGGCACCACGGCGTTCGCCGACGCGGGCGGTCTGTTCCTGGACGGCGAGAACCTCTACGTCGTGTCCCGGACCACCGGCAACCTGTCCACGATCGCGTGGGCGGACGGTGCGCCGACCGGCCCCGCCACGGTCCGCAGCGGTCCCGGCGTGGACAACGTGGACTGGCGCGGCACCGCGGTCTTCGTCGGCCCCTGACCAGGGCGGACATGACCTGACAGCACCGCACGCGACGATGGCCCGGCCGGTATCGGCCGGGCCATCGCCCGTTCCCGGGCCCGATCAGGTCACGGTCGGCGCGTGCTCCCGCGCCCACACCCGCATCAGGTCCCGGACCGAGATCACCCCCGCGACCTCCCGGCCGTCGAGCACGACCAGGTGGCGGAATCCGCCCCGGGCCATGGCCGCGGCCGCCTCCTCCACCGTCCAGTCCGGGCCGGCGTAGACGACGTCCCAGGTCAGGTGGGCGCCGGTGCGCTCCACGTCCGGGTCGAGCCCGGCGCCGATCGCCTTCAACACGTCGCGCTCGGTCATGATCCCGACCCCTTCGGAGTCCGGATCGATCACGACCGCCGACCCGACACCGCGGGCCGACATCATCCGGGCCGCCTGGCGGAGCGTGTGCTCCGGGCCGACCACGAGAATCTCACTGGACATCGCTTCCCGAACCTGCATCACGCATCACTCCTGTGGGACGGCGACTGGGTACGGACATGGTGGGCCATCGATGCGTACCGGGACAAGAACGGGCATCGCCGGAATCCCTGCGGATGGCTACTGTCGGAGGGTGCCCACCGAGCCCCTCCGCTGCGCCGGCGCGCTGATCGTCGACGACGACGGCCGCATCTTCATCCAGCGCCGGTCCCCCGAGCGGCGCATCTTCCCCAACTGCTGGGACATCGTCGGCGGCCACCTCGAACCCGGTGAGGAGATCGACGACGCGTTGCGCCGCGAGGTCGCCGAGGAGACCGGCTGGGCGGTGTCGCACGTGCTCGGCCTGGTCGGCGAATACCGCTACACCGCCGACGACGGGCTGGCCCGGATCGAGACCGACTTCCTGGTCCGGGTGGACGGCGACCTCGGCCGGCCTCGGCTGGAGGCCGGCAAGCACACCGAGTTCCGCTGGCTGGCGGAGCGGGACGTGGCCCTGCTCGACGAGCACCGGGACGTGAACGACGGGTTGATCCGCCGGATCGCCGAGGACGGCTTCGCCGCCCTCCGTTCCATCGGCCTGTAGGGCGATCACGGGCTGAACCACGGCCGCCCGGGCGCCGACGATATCCTCGCCACGTGGAATCCGGTCGAGAAGAGGAGCGTGTCGGCATGATCGGGATGGTGCTCGCCGCCGGTGCGGGGCGCCGGCTGCGGCCGTACACCGACACCCTGCCCAAGGCCCTGGTGCCGGTCGACGGGGAGACCACCATCCTCGACATCGCGCTGCGCAACCTCGCCGAGGTGGGGCTGACCGAGGTGGTGATCGTGGTCGGCTACGCGGCCGACGCGGTCCGGCAGCGGCAGGCCGACCTGGAGCAGAAGTACGGCGTGACGCTCACGCTCGTACACAACGACAAGGCCGAGGAGTGGAACAACGCCTACTCGCTCTGGCTGGCCCGCGAGCACTTCGCCCGCGGCGTGCTGCTGGTCAACGGCGACACGGTGCACCCGGTGAGCGTGGAGAAGACGCTGCTGGCCGAGCGCGGGCCGGGCATCCTGCTGGCCGTCGACACACTGAAGACGCTGGCCGAGGAGGAGATGAAGACCACCTTCGACGCCGCCGGCCAGCTCACCCGGATCACCAAGCTGATGGACCCGGGCGAGGCGTACGGCGAGTACATCGGCGCGACGCTGATCGAGCCGCAGGTGGCCGACGCGCTCGCGGACGCGCTGGAGGCGACCTGGCGACGCGACCCGAACCTCTACTACGAGGACGGTTACCAGGAGTTCGCCGACCGGGGCGGCGAGGTGCGGGCGGCACCGATCGGTGACGTCTCCTGGGTCGAGGTCGACAACCACGAGGACCTGGCCCGGGCGCGGGAGATCGCGTGCCGCTACTAGCCCGTAGCGTCCTCACCCCGCTGCACATCGACGTGCGGCGGGGCGCGGTGGCGGACCTGGCGGCGATCCTGTCCGACGGCCGGATCTCGGCCGGCGGCGACGTCGCCGTGGTGGTCGGGCCGGGGCAGGGCGAGAAGATCGCCGAGCTGCTTCGGCCGTCGCTGCGCTCGGCGGACGTGTTCACCGTGGCCGGGGGCACCCTGGACGCCGCCGACGAGCTGGGCGGCAAGCTGCGCGCCCGCTCCTACGACGCGGTGGTCGGGATCGGTGGCGGCAAGACCATCGACGTGGCCAAGTACGCGGCCACCCGGCGCGGTCTGCCGATGGTCTCGGTGGCGACCAGCCTGGCCAACGACGGCATCGCCTCCCCGGTGGCGAGCCTGATCACCGAGGGCCTGAAGGGCTCCTACGGCGTGCACATCCCGATCGCGGTGATCGTCGACCTGGACTTCGTGGAGGCCGGACCGGAGCGGCACAACCGCGCCGGTGTGGGCGACGTGGTGAGCAACATCAGCGCCCTCGCCGACTGGGAGCTGGCCCGTACGGTCCGCGGCGAACCCTTCGACGGGCTGGCCGCCTCGCTGTCGCGCGCCGGCGCGGAGGCGGTGCTGAACCATCCGGGCGACATGACCGACGACGGGTTCGTCACGGTCCTCGCCGACGCACTGATCTCCAGTGGCCTGGCGATGGCCATCGAGGGCACCAGCCGGCCGTGCAGCGGCGGCTGCCACGAGATCATGCACGCGGTGGACGCGCTCTTCCCCGGCACCGCATCGCACGGCGAGCTGGCCGGGCTGGGCGCGCTGTTCTGCACGTTCCTGCGCGGCGACGAGCGCCGCTTCGCCGAGATGTCGACCTGCCTGGCCCGGCACGGGCTGCCCCGGCTGCCCGCCGAGGTGGGGCTGACCGACCACCAGTTCGTCGAGGCGGTGCAGTTCGCGCCGGCCACCCGCCCGGACCGCTACACCATCCTCGAGCACCTGGCGATGTCGTCTACCGAGACCCGGGAGCGGCTGGCAGACTACGCCGGTGCCCTCCGCGACCACCTTGGCTGAGCCCCGTCCCACCGTCGCCGACTTCCACCGGGTCAACCGGGGCGGCGGCCTGTTCAGCGAGTCGATCAGCCAGTGGATCGGGGCGGCGTTCGCGCTCGTCGCCCAGCGACTGGGTCTGCGCCCGACCGCGCTGACCCTGACCAACCTGGTGCTCGGGCTGGCCGCCTCGGTGACCGTTGTCGCGCTCGCCGACGAGGTGGCCGCCGGCTCCGTCCCGGCCTGGGTGGTCGGGTTGGTCGCCCTGGTCGGCTGGCAGGTGGCGTACGCGCTGGACTGCGCGGACGGGCAGCTCGCCCGGGTGACCGGCCAGGGCAGCGCGGCCGGCGCCCGGGTCGACGTGCTCTGCGACGTGGCAGCCCAGATCGCACTCGTGGCCGCGCTGTCCGCCACGGCCGTGGCGCAGCGCCCGTCCACGCCGGTCTGGCTCGTCGCGACGTTCGCCGGCACCTGGATGGTCAACCTGGTCACGTCAGTCATGCAGGCGGGCCCGAACGCGGCCAGCATGGTCACCTCGACCTCGCTCCCGGTCCGTGTGGTCAAGCTGATCCGCGACTACGGCGCGGTGATCTTCCTGGCCGGCCTGGTGCTGGTGTTCGCGCCGGCCCTCGCATTCTGGGTGGTGGTGGCGTTCACGATCGTCAACGGCGGGTTCCTCCTGGCCAGCATCGCCTTCTCCGCCCGCGCGTCGCTGCGCTGAGCGCTCGGCGCCGGCCACACTCCCCCGCGACGGCGACAACGCAGCCTGCGGTATCACTCAGCGTGGCCGTCGGGCGCGGACGAGGGTCTCGGTGATCATGGGCAGCCAGAGGCGAGAAAGCTCCCGTCACAGCAGGTGACCACCACTCGATCAGAGCCCTCGGTAACGATCGGTGACGAACCTCAGGCGCGCGAACGCAGGCCCGCGTAGACGTCGACCAGGCGCTTGGTGATCACGTCAGGGTGGAAGGTGCGCTCGTAACGGGTCCGGGCCGCGCCCGCCAGCAACGGGGCCTGGGACGCGGCCAGCGGCAGGGCGGCGGCCAGCGCCTCGACCTCCGGCGCCACCACCCAGCCGGCCTCGCCGCGCTGCACCCCGACGGGCAACGCGACCCGGCCGTCGCCCGGGGCCGCGGTGGCCACCTCGGCCGGTCCGGTGCCGGCGGGCTCGCGCGGGGTGTCCGCGCCCACCAGATATGGGATGCCGCCGAGCGCGGTGCCGAGGACCGGTCGACCGGCGGCCAACGCCTCGATGATCACGGTGGGCAGCACGTCGTGCCAGGTCGAGGTGGCCAGCACCACGGAGCTGTCGGCCAGCGCGGCGCGTACCCCGGGCCGGTCGAGCTGGCCCAGATAGTGCACGTCGGGCCGCTCGGCAGCGGCCTCCTCGGCCATCGGGCGCAGCTCGCCGTCCCCGGCGATCCGCAACGGGCCGAGCGTGCCCACCGGGTGCCGCCGCCACGCCGCCAGCAGCAGGTCCAGCCCCTTCTCGGGGCTGAGCCGGCCCATGAAGAGGAAGCCGTTGCCGGCCGGCGCCGGGGTACCCGGGTCGGGCACGGCGTTCGGCTTCACCACGATCCGCTCGTCCGGGATGCCGTAGTCCCGGAGATGGTCGGCGACCGCCGTGGTCAGCGCGATGAAGCGGTCCACCGACCGCCAGGTGGGCCGGTGCACGGCGAGCGTGGTGGCCATCAGCGCGCTCTGCGCCCGGGAGTTGCGGTAGCAGCGGTGCACGACCGCCGGCACGCCCAACGCCCGACCGCGGCAGTCCTGGCAGATCACGCCGTCGCGGAAGTAGAGACCGGAGGAGCAGACCTGCCGGTAGTTGTGCACCGTCTGCACCACAGGCACGCCGCGCCTGTGGGCGGTCCGCACCACCCAGGGCGAGAGCAACGGGTACGGGTTGTGCAGGTGCAGCACGTCCGGCCGGTGCTCGGTGAGCAGGCGGTCGAGGTCGTGCTGGGCCTTCGGGGCCCAGATCGGCGAGATCGGCAGCAGCGCCTTGGCGGCCTTGGACATCGACGGGATCTCGTCCGAGCTGCGCAGGAACGGCAGCACCTCCACGCCGGCGGCGGTGAGCTCGGCGATCTCCGCGTCGACGATGGTGTTCTCGCCGGAGGGCTGAGCTTCCCGGTACCGGTTGTGCGCCACCACGATTCTCACGGGAAAGAAGGCTACCGTTGTCCCGTGCCTGAACTACCGGAGGTGGAAGCGCTCGCCGGTTACCTGCGCGAGCGGGCGGTGGGCCGGCGGGTCGACCGCTTCGAGGTCGCCTCGATCAACGCGCTGAAGACGTACGACCCGCCGCCGAGCGCGGTTGCCGGGCGGACGGTGACCGGCGCCGGCCGGCACGGCAAGTTCCTCGACGTCCGGTTCGACGGGGGCCTGCACCTGGTGGTCCACCTGGCCCGGGCGGGCTGGCTGCACTACCGGGAGGCGTTCGGATCGACGACGCCGTTGCGGCCCGGCAAGGGGCCGATCGCGGTGCGGGTCCGCCTCGACGACGGCTCCGGCTTCGACCTGACCGAGGCCGGCACGCAGAAGAAGCTGGCCGCCTACCTGGTCACCGACCCGGCCCAGGTGCCGGGCGTGGCGAAGCTGGGCCCGGACGCGCTGGAGGCGGACCTGCCCACGTTCGCCGAGCGGCTGCGCAGCCGCCGGGGTCAGGTCAAGGGCGTGCTGACCGACCAGGCGGTGCTCGCCGGCGTGGGGAACGCGTACTCGGACGAGATCCTGCACGCGGCCCGGCTCTCCCCGTTCGCGATCACCGACCGGCTCACCGACGAGCAGGTCGCCGGCCTGCACGCGGCGACCCGTACGGTGCTCGGCGACGCGGTGCGGCGGTCGATGGGGCAGCGGGCCGCGGAGCTGAAGGGCGAGAAGCGCTCGGGACTCAAGGTGCACGCCCGGAAGGGCCTGCCCTGTCCGGTCTGCGGCGACACGGTGCGGGAGGTCTCGTTCGCCGATTCCAGCCTCCAGTACTGCCCCACCTGCCAGACCGGCGGCAAGCCGCTGGCTGACCGAAGGTTGTCCCGCCTCGTACGGTGAGTAACCGCACCCGGCGATTACTGAGCGGAATCGGCCGGCGATCACCGAAGGTCCCACTCGCCGGCTCTACCCGAGCCGCCATCCATCGGTATAGTGGCTCGGTCCCCGGCTTCACAACTGACTCGGAGCCGGCCAGATCCCCACGGGCAACGTGGGAGACTGGGACGGTGAGCGACCCGGGTCCTCACGGCGAGTGAGGGCGCGGGTCATGCGGGAGGACATGGGTTGAGGTGACGACAAGCCTCCAGCGCCCGGTAACCGACACAGGCCGGAGCAAGAGCGTGCGGCACGTCGACAGCTTTGAGATCCAGCCGCCGACTCCGCCGTCGCACAACGGCGTACCCCGGTCGGCATGGGCCCGCGCCCGGCGTCGGGTCTCCCGCTGGCACCGTCCCTACATCGCGCTGCTGCTGCTGCTCGACTTCGGCGCGGCGGCCCTGGCCAGCTTCCTGGCCGTGCAGATCTTCGAGCAGGCCGACTCCGGTTTCCGGGACGCGCCCGCCGCGTGGTTCTACACCGTGGCGTTCCTGCTCCTGCCGCTCGGCTGGGTGCTCATCCTGTGGGGCAACCGGACGTACGACCGGCGCTACCTCGGGCTCGGGCCGGACGAGTACAAGCGGGTCATCCGCTCCGGCGTGGCGGTCGCCGCCACCGTCTCGTTCCTGGCGTTCGCCACCAAGACGACGCTCTCCCGGTGGACCGTCGGGTTCGCGCTGCTCGGCGCCATGCTGCTCATCCTGTTCGGCCGGATGATCGCCCGGGCCTGCCTGCACGCGCTGCGCCGCCGCATCGGTCAGGCCGGGCACCGGATGGTGCTGGTCGGCACGCTGCCGGAGTGCCTGGAGGTCTTCACCACGGTCACCCGCAACCCCAACGTCGGCCTGGTGCCGGTGGCCATCCACCTGACCGACGGGTACGCCGCCGCGCGGGGCATGGAGACGCCGGTGCCGGTGTACGCCGGCCGCGACGTGCTGGCCCTGGTCCGTGAGGTCGGCGGCGACACCATCGCGGTGTGCGGTTCGGCAAGCGCTGAGCCGGGCGAGCTGCGCCGGCTGGCCTGGCAGCTGGAGGGTTCCGGCGTCGACCTGGTGGTCGCGCCCCAACTCACCGACATCGCCGGTCCCCGGGTGCACATCCGCCCCATCGAGGGCCTGCCGCTGCTGCACGTCGAGGAGCCGACGCTCTCCGGCCCGGCGCTGCTGGCCAAGAACCTGATGGACCGGGTCGCCGCCGGCCTGGGCCTGCTGCTGCTGACCCCGCTGTTCGCCGCGATCGCGCTGGCCATCCGGATCTCCGACCCCGGGCCGGTCTTCTTCCGGCAGCCCCGGGTCGGGCACGAGGGGCGTACCTTCCGGGTCTGGAAGTTCCGCACCATGTACGTGGACGCCGAGGAGCGGCTCGCCGGCCTGGTCGACCAGAACGAGACCGACGGCATGCTGTTCAAGATGAAGCAGGATCCTCGGGTCTTCCCGGTGGGCCGATTCCTGCGGGCCTCGTCGCTGGACGAGCTGCCTCAGCTGATCAACGTGCTCTGGGGCGAGATGTCGCTGGTCGGACCGCGCCCGCTGCCCGCCGACGACGGCGACTTCCTGGGTGACGTCCGGCGCCGGCTGCTGGTGCGGCCGGGCATGACCGGGCTGTGGCAGGTCTCCGGCCGCTCCGACCTCTCCTGGGACGAGGCGGTCCGGCTCGACCTCTACTACGTCGACAACTGGTCGTTGGCGTACGACCTGAGCATCCTGTGGCGGACCGTCGGGGTGGTGCTGGCGCGCAAGGGCGCGTACTAGCGCTGCGGGCCGGCACCCGGCAGGATCGCTGCGTGGGTGGCAACCTCTCGGCCGTCTTCGCCGTCGTCTCGCTGGTCACCGCGTTGGCCGCGGCGTTGTGGGCGGTGCTGCGGCTGCGCGGCCGGCGGGGCATCGCCACGGCCACCCAGCGGGCCACGTACGAGGTGCTGCACACGGCGGGTCTCGCCGCCGAGCCGCTGCGCGCCGGGCTGAGCACCGCGGACGCGGCGAAGGCCGTACGCCATCTGCGCGCCCTGGTGGGCGCAGCCGGCGGCCGGTCACGTGCAGCACCAGCCAGCCGGCCTCGACGA
>NZ_CADEAU010000053.1 GCF_902825405.1 Micromonospora maritima
GTCGGCGTAGTCGGCGTCGGAGAGGCCGGCCGGCGCGGGCGTCGGCCGGTCGGCCGCCGCCGTGCCCCAGCGGTGCCGGGGGTACGACCCGAGGAAGCGCACGTCGGCGCAGACCCGGCGCAGCCCGCGGAGCGCCTCGCCGAGGCGTACGTCGGCGACGTGCCCGGCGCAGTCGAGGAAGAACACGTAGCGGCCGAGCGCCTCCCCGGTCGGGCGGGACTCGATCCGGGTCAGGTTCACCCCGCGTACGGCCAGCTCCATGAGCACCCCGAGCAGCGCGCCCACCCGGTCGTGCGCGATGTAGACCGCCAGCGAGGTGAGGTCGTCCCCGGTGGGCGGCGGAGGCGGCCCGGGCCGGGAGACCAGCGCGAACCGGGTCACCGCGTCCGGGTGGTCGGCGATCTTCTCGGCGAGCACGGTGAGCCGGTGCCGGGCGGCGCCGATCGGGGCGCAGATCGCCGCGTCGTACTCGCCGCCCGCCGCGCCGGCCGCGGCGGCGCCGTTGGAGAGCACGTCGACCACGGTGGCGTCGGGCAGGTGGTCGCGGAGCCAGCCCCGGCACTGGGTGGACGCCTGCGGATGGGCTGCCACGCTGCGCACGTCGGCCGGTGTGACCCCGGGTCGGCCGGCGAGGACGAACTCCACCGGCAGGACCACCTCGCGGGTGATCACCAGCGGGTCCCCCTCGGCCAGCTCGTCGAGCGTGACGCCGACCGCGCCGCCGATCGAGTTCTCCAGCGGCACGAGGGCGGCGTCCGCCTCCCCGGCCCGTACGGCGTCCAGCGCCTCGCCCACGCTGCGGGCCGGCGTCCGGTCTCCCCGCTCGGCGGCGGGCACGGTGCGCAACGCCTGCTCGGCGAAGGTGCCCTCGGGGCCCAGGTAGACGAAGCGGGTCGGCGGTGTTCCCGGCATGGCGACCAGCCTACGCACCCGGGGTGCCGTCGCAGGCCAGGGTGCGGATGCCGGGGGGACCGGCGGCGCGCACCTCGATACTGCACACGTCGGTCCCGGCGGTGACCAGGACGGGTGCGCCGGACCTGCCGCGCGTGACCACCTGGAGTTCCTCGTGCCCGGTGACCGCCAGCACGGTGTAGTGCCAGCCCTCCGCGCAGAGCGGTCCGGTGCGGACGGTGACCCGCACGTTCCGGGGCAGCACCCCGGCGGAGCCGCGCAGCAGCGCCACGATGCGGTCGCCGGACGGCCTGCCCCGGCATCCGGTGGCGGTCGGGTCCGGTGCCCCGGTGGTGGGCGGCGGCGCGGCCGGGGTGACCGGCGTGGTCGGGGGCGCGCTCGGGGTGGGCGTGGTGGACGCCGAGGCGCGGGGGCCGCCACTGGCGGCGGGCTCGCGCAGCTCGGGCGGGGTGCCGCAGGCGGTGAGCGCGAGCAGGACGAGCAGCGTCACCGGTGCGGACCGGTGGCGGGGTGCGTTGCGGGGCACAGTGCAGTCCTCGACATCGAGGGGCGTCGACGCGGCCCGGGGGCCGAGCCCATCGTAGGAGGATCACCCGTCGCGGTGAAGCCCGGTGTTCAGACCACGGAGAAGAACGTGAGGGACCCGGCCACCGAGGCGCCGGTCAGCACCGGTGTGGAGATCGCGTCGACGGTCGTACCGGCGTCGGAGCCGGGCCGGCGGACCCGGAGCAGGCCCCGGGCGAGGCGACCGGAGTGCAGCGCGAGCAGCGGCGGGATCTTGTCGGTCTCCTGCTCGGTGAGCTCGCTCGGGCTGGCGGTGAAGTCGACCAGGCGCAGCCCGCCCTCCAGCAGCGGCAGGCCGATCACGTCTTCCGGGGCGCCCAGGCAGAGCAGGTCGCAGCCGGACGAGGAGATCGCCACCACGCAGGTGTCGGCGTCGATCAGCAGACACGGCTCAGCGGCCCGCGAGACGGTGCCGGACCACTGCCCGAAGTTGTCGGACTCCTGCTCGGCCGGTGCCTCCCCGAACACTTCCGAGAGTGAGAGCTCGACGTGGGCCACCGCGCCTCCTATGTACACCGACGGTCTGTCCACGCTAGCCGGTCGGCACGGCGGCCTTCCGGCCGCGCCGCGTTCCGGTCGCCGGCGCCGCCCGTGGTCGGGTGGCTCGGGACCGGGGGACAGGCGTCGGTGCGACGGGAGCCCCGGGGCCGGACGGCCGGCGACGACGCGGACCGACGGAACCGGTCGGGGCGGCGCCGTGGACCGCGTGGCGTCGTCGGAGACGTTACCGGCGGGCGGCCCGCTTGTCAGCGGCCGTTCGGCCCTCGTCATACCACCGGTAGTCGGCAGATGGACGGTACGTGCCGTTGAGCCACGTCGACGGCGCCTGGGCGACCCGGGACAGCTTCTCGGCGGTGGCCGGGCTGATCCGGTTGCCGGCGGCCACGAGCAGCCGGTCCAACTCCCGGTGGGTGGCCATCAGACAGTCCTTCGGCAGGCCGTAGACACTGATCACCCCGGAGCCGACGAACGTCAGCACCGGGGTGACCGGGATCGGCAGGCCGACGGCGTCGGAGAGCGCCTTGCTGGCCCGCTTGGCGTCCCGGCGTGCCTCCGCCACATAGGGCGGACGCTTGCCGTTGATCTGCACCACGTCGCCGGCGACGAGGACGCGGGCCCGGCCGTGGTCGGCGATGGTGACCGCGAAGAGCCCGCTCGGCCCGATGGCGAGGAACCCGGCCCGGTCGTCGTGGCCGTGGTCGAAGAGGGCGTCGGCCGGATCCGTCCGGGGCCACTCGATCACGTGCCACGCGGGGCCGAGGTGGTCGAGTTGCCCGAGCGCGCGGGCGCCGGCCGCTTCCAACCGGCGGGCACCCCGCTCGGCCCGACGGCGGCGCGCCCACTCCAGGGGTGTGGGTCGGGCCGGCTCGAGCACCGACGTGGCCTCGACCCGGGAGTGCGGCACCGCGCGGGGCGGCAGTGCCCGGCTCGGTACGGCTCGACGAGCGGGAAAGACAGTCATCGCGACCTCCGGCAAAAGGTCTCTCGAAGTTATGTCTCCACTACCCTACGTTGCACCCCGGGGGGCTCGGCAAGTTGGAGCGCCGGAGTGAGTGCGGATGAATGCCATATTCATTCACACTTCTTTTTCCGGATGGTGCGGAAGGCTGCCCTACGCTGCGAGGGTGACCCACTACGTGGACAGCGAAGTGGCCCGACTCGGCACGGTGCTGCTGCACCGCCCGGGACCGGAACTCGCCCGCCTCACCCCGCGCAACAACGACAGTCTTCTGTTCGACGCTATCCCATGGGTGGGACGGGCGCAGGAGGAGCACGACGCCTTCGCGGCCGCCCTGCGCTCGCGCGGGGTGGAGGTGCTCTACCTGGCCGACCTTCTTGCCGAGACGCTCGCCGTGCCGGACGCCCGGGCCGAGCTGACCGAGCAGGTGCTGCGGTCGCGCCGCCTCGGCGACACCCTCCGCCGCCGCGTCGCCGACCATCTGGCCTACCTCGATCCGGCCGCCCTGGCCGACGTCTTCGTCGCCGGGCTCGCCCACGAGGAGCTGCGCGTCGGCGCCGACCGGCCGGGCGGTCTGGTCTGGACGCTGATGGACCGGCACGACTTCGTCATCGACCCGCTGCCGAACCTGCTCTTCACCCGCGACTCGTCGGTGTGGATCGGCGACCGGGTCGGGGTCACCAGCCTGGCCATGCCGGCGCGCCGGCGGGAGACCACGCTCACCGACGCGATCTACCGCCACCACCCGCGCTTCGTCGGCACCGAGTTCGTCTACCACCCGCGGCTGGAGCACCTGGAGGGCGGGGACGTGCTGCTGCTCGCCCCCGGCGTGCTCGCCGTCGGCGTCGGCGAGCGCACCACCCCGGCCGGCGCGGAGCGGCTGGCCCGGCAGGTGTTCGCCGCCGGCCTGGCGCACACCATCCTGGTGGTGCCGATCGCCCAGGAACGCGCCACCATGCACCTGGACACCGTGTGCACGATGGTCGACGTGGACGCCGTGCTGATGTACCCGAACATCGCCAGCGAGCTGTCCGCGTACACGGTGATCGCCGGCGCGGACGGCGACGAGCCACGGGTCGACGGCCCGGCGCCGTTCCTGCGGGCCGCCGCCGACGCGATGGACCTGGACCAGCTCCGGGTGATCGACACCGGCCTGGACCCGGTCACCGCCGAGCGCGAGCAGTGGGACGACGGCAACAACACGCTCGCGCTCGCGCCGCGCCTCTGCGTGGGCTACGAACGCAACGTGGAGACGAACGCGCAGCTCGAGCGGGCCGGCATCGAGGTGATCGCCATCGCCGGCTCGGAGCTGGGCTCCGGCCGGGGCGGCCCCCGCTGCATGTCCTGCCCGCTGGTACGCGAGCCGCTGCGCGGGTGAGACCGGCCCGGCCGGAGCCGCTCAGCGCAGGGTCAACTGACGACCGAGCAGGCCCTGCCGGGCGCGGCGACCAGCCGCGTCCAGCGGCTCCCGCTCCGCCACCGCCTCGGCGTAGCGCTTGGCGAACTCGGCGACCGGCGCCTCCCACTCGGCGGCCGGGGTGTCCTCCGGGAGGTCCCAGACCGGCACCAGGCGGCCGTGCGCCCGGAACATGCCGGCGAACCGGGTGTCGTCGCCCAGCCGCAGCGAGCCGGCCGCGGCCAGCCGGGACAGCGCGTCCAGCGCCGCGTCCTCGTCCTCCGGCAGCACCCAGCGCACGTGGGCCTTCTCGGTGACCTGGCACCAGTACGCGGCCCGGGCCGCCGCCAGCTTGACCGTCGGATAGATCGCCGCGTTGGCCCGCTCCAGGGACGCCTGCACGTTCGGGTCGTCGGCGGCGCCCGGGTCGAGCCAGAACTCGAACCCGTCGTGCATGCTGATCTCCAACGGGCCGTCCACCAGGACGTCCTGGAGGCGCGGGCCCGGCCCGGGCAGCGGCGGCACGTCCACCTGGCCGCCCGGCTCGGTGCGCAGCGCGCTCAGCAGCGCGTCGGCCAGGTCCCGGGAGACGTCGCCGGACTGCTGGTGCCGCTGCAGGCCGATGAGGACCCGCCCGTCCGGCTTGGTCATCGCCGGGGCGGCCATCGGCAGGACGGTGGCCAGGGTGACCGGCCGGTCACCGTACTCCTCGACCAGTTCCGGGGTCAGCCGCAGCGGCGCGGACGCGGCCGGCACCAGTTCGCGGAGGGCGATCCACTCCGGCTCGTCGGCCAGACCCTCGAACGGTCGGGGCACGAAGACGTCGCGCACCTTCTCCCGCTTCGGGGTGGCATCTGCGGCCCGTTGGCTCTTTCGACGCTTGCTCACGGCCCCACAGCCTAGATGCCCACCGGGGCCCGCCGGGGGCGGACCCGCGTGCCCGACCGGCTCAGCCGGCGGCGACCAGGTCCGGTCGGTGCGACCCGGCCGGGTCGAACTCGGCCCAGACACTCTGCCCCAGGCCGTCCCGGTCGACGCCCCACCGGCTGGAGAGCCCGGAGACGATGTGCAGGCCGCGCCCGTCGACCGCGTCGGGGGAGGCGACCCGGATCCGCGGGCCGGCACCGGAGTCGCCGTCGGTCACCCGGAGCTGGACGCTCGGCCCCCGCTCGGTCGTCCGCAGCCGCCAGGCCACCCGCACCACCCCGCCGGGCAGCGGGTCGGCGTGCCGGACCGCGTTGCCGACCAGCTCGGCGAGGACCGCGACCAGGTCGGCCAGCAGGGCCGGCGGGACGAGACCGGACAGCTCGTCGGCGAGCCGGTGCCGGGCCAGGCGTGCGCCGGTCGCGTGGTGGGGCACCACCACGCACCACGATCGTTCGGCCGAACCCGTCGACACGTCGTTCCTTCCACCCCCGTGGGCGCCCGGGTCAACCCCGGGGCAGCCGCACCTCCGCGACCGTACCTCCACCGGCTCTGGGTCGGAGGGATACCCATCCATTCTGCTGTTCAACGATCTGGCGGACGAGATAGAGCCCCAACCCGGCCCCCGGATAGCGCCGGCGGTCACCGGACTCCCCCTGCCAGAACCGGTCGAAGGCGCGTTCCACGTGCTCCGGCCGGATGCCGATGCCCCGGTCGGCGACCCGGAACGACACGGTCCGCTCGTTCGCCTCGGCCCGGATCTCGATCGGGGTGTCCGGCAGCGAGTACTTCCCGGCGTTCGTGCCCAGCTCGGTCAGCACGGTGGCCAGGCTGTGCCGGTCGCCGAGGGCCTTCGGGAGGTCGGCCGGCAGGTCGAGCACGACCCGGTGCCGGATGTCCGCCGGCAGGTCGGCCACCGCCGCCCGGAGCGCGTCGACCAGGTCGAACGGGGCGGTCGGCTCGCCGCCGGAGCGGTGCTCGGTGGCGGCGGTCAGCAGCCGGTCGACCAGCCGGGCCAGCTCGTTGGCGCGCTGCCCGATGATCCGGGCGGCCTGCCGCCGGTCGTCGTCGCTGAGCGACTCCCAGTGGTCGGTGAGCGTGTCCGCGTACCCCTTGATCACGGTGACCGGGGTACGCAGCTCGTGGCTGGTCACCGCGACGAACAGGTCGCGGTCGTGGTCGCGCCGCTGCTGGTCGGTGATGTCGCGGAAGGTGACCACCCGCAGCGCGGTCGGGCCGGGCAGCTCGCCCGAGGTGATCCGCAGCCAGCGCCCGTCCGCGATCCGGTGGTCCAGCACCTGCCCGGGCGGGGGCAGCGGGAACGGCAGCGGCCGGCTCAGTGCCTCGTCCGCGGGCCGGCCGGTCACCTGGGCCGCGGCCGGGTTCCAGAGCCGGACGCGGTGGTCGCGGTCGACCACCGCCAGGCCGTCCGCGAGCGCCGCCACGACCGGGCCGTCGCCGTGCACCGGCAGGCCGGTCTGGTCGCCGTACATGTGCGCGATGCAGGCGGCCACGTAGCCGACGACGGCGCGCTGCGAGTCGTCCAGCGGCTCGCCGGCCGGGTAGAGGGCGTGCAGGCTGCCGACGGTCAGCCCACCGATCTCGGCGCGCGCCACGACCATCCGGCTCAGCCCCCGGCCGGCCACCTCGTCGGCGAGCGCGCCGGGGATCGCGTCCACCCGGACCTCCCGCACCGGTGGGCCGGCCAGGAGGCAGACGGTGGCCGGGTCGGTGGCCGGCAGCGGACGGCCGATCACGAACTCGGCCCTGCCGGTCGCCGCGATCACCCGCCCGCCGGCCGGGGTGAACTCCACGAAGACCAGGCCCGCCGCGCCGACCGCGGGCTCGACCTCGCGGAGCAGGCTGGTGAGCACGGCGAGGCCGGACTCGCCCGAGTTGATCATCTTGATCACGGTCGTGTGGCCGGCGATGAGGGCGGGGTAGTCGGTTCGCTCCGGCATGTCCCGAGTGTGCCGCGCCGTCCGCGCCGGGGACACCCCCGGCCGGGCGACCGTCCGCCGGACGGATCGACGACGCTCACCGGCCCAACCGGGCCAGGGTACGGGCGGGTCGGTCGGTGATCACCCCGTCCACCCCGGCGGCGAGCACGAGTTCCAGGTCCTCCGGCTCGTTCACGGTCCAGACGTAGACCGAGTTGCCGGCCGCCCGCAGCGCGGGGACCAGCTGCGGCCGGGCCCGCACCAGCTCCACGCCGGGACCGGCGATCCGGCTGCCGAAGGGCAGCCGGCCCAACCGCAGCCAGCGCGGCAGCACCTCCAGCAGCAGCACCGTGGGCAGCGCCGGGGCGAGGTCCCGGATCCGCCGCACGGCCAGCGGGGAGAACGACATCACGGTCACCTGGACCGGGTCGTCCGGACCGGGTTCGGTGAGGCCGTGGCGGCGCAGCAGGGCGACCAGTCGGCGCTCGACGTCGCCCCGGTGGCGCGACGGGTGCTTGGTCTCGATCAGCAGCCGGACCGGTCGCCCGGCGGAGAGCACCGCGTCGAGCAGCCGTTCCAGCGTGAGCAGCCGGGTGTGCGACTCGTCGAGCGGCGCGGCGCCCTTCGCCACCGCCGCGGCCGGGTGCCAGGAGCCGAAATCCAGCGCCTCCAGCTCGGCGAGCGTACGCGCGCTGACCAGTCCACGGCCGTTGCTGGTCCGGTCCAGTCGGCGGTCGTGCACGCACACCAGGTGCCCGTCGCGGGTCAGTCGGACGTCGCACTCCAGCCCGTCCGCACCCTCGTCGAGTGCCCGCAGGTAGGCGGCGAGGGTGTGTTCCGGCAGGTCGTACGAGGAGCCACGATGGGCGAAGACCAGGGGGGCGGTCATGGGCGGGTGGTGCCTCAGGCGACCCGGCCCGGCTGCCCGTCGTCGGTGACCACCGGGCGGCCGGCGGCGGCCCAGTCACCCATCCCGCCCTCGACGTTGCGCACCTGGTCCCAGCCGTTGCGGAGCAGGTAGCCGACGACCTGGCCGGACCGCCCGCCGGAGCGGCAGATCACCGCCACCTCACGGTCGTCGGGGATCTCGGCGAGCCGGGCCGGCAGCTCGGTCATCGGAAGGTGGTGGGCGGCCGGCGCGTGACCGGCGGCCCACTCGTCGTCCTCGCGGACGTCGAGCAGGTAGACGTCGTCGGGCACGGCCGACGCGGGAACGCTGGGAAGCTGGGCTCCGAACACGATTGCCAAGCCTAGCCGCCCGCACCCGTCAGAGCCGGGTGACCCAGCGGGAGTTGGCGCCCGCCCACTCCGGCACCCGCCGGTCGCGCAGCGCGGGGAAGAGCCCGTTGCCGCCGTTGTCCAGCACCACGTACGACACCTGGTCGATGGTCTGCGGGTAGGAGGGCACCCGGACGCCGCGCAGGGCGTCCGCGGGCAGGCCGCGGAGCGCGAACAGCAGTTCGTCCAGGGGTACGCCGTTGGTGTCCACGGTCAGCGCCCCACCGACCGTGCGCAGCACCCGGTCCAGCTTCACCGGGTCGGTGCGCAGGTGCGTCTCGCCGGCCCGGTCGAGCACGGCCCGCAGCATCTGCTGCTGGTGCCGTTGCCTGTCGAAGTCGCCGCCGGGCAGGTCGTAGCGCTGCCGGACGTAGTCCAGCGTGCGGGCTCCGTCCATCCGCTGGCAGCCGACGTCGAACTGGGTCTTCGTGTGGATCGAGCGGACCGGTGTGTCCACGCACATGGTGATGCCGCCGAGCTGGTCGATCACCTGCTTGAAGCCGGAGAAGTCGACGAGCGCGGCGCCGTCGAAGCGGATCCCGGTGAGCCGGGTGAGGGTGGCGCTGAGCAGCCGGGCCCCGCCCTCGCCCCCGCCGCCGTGCTCGTACGCGGCGTTGACCTTGTCCTGTCCGCCGGGGAAGCCGGGCGCCGCCGGGATGGCGACCAGCAGGTCGCGCGGGACGGAGATCAGGTAGGCCTGCCGCATCCCGGCCGGCACGTGCACGATCAGGATGCTGTCCGAGCGCTGGTCCTCGGGGTTCGCACCGGGCCGGTGGTCGGATCCGATCAGCAGGTAGTTGAGTGCGCCGTCCAGGTCCGTCCGCTTCTTCCGGGCACTCGGGTCGAGCAGTTGCTCCTTGGCCACCGTGCGGTCGTACCGGTGGGTGAGCCAGTTCAGCCCGGCGACGCCGAGCGCGGCGAGCAGGACCAGGGCGAGCCCGGCGCCGAGCAGGAACCGGGACCAGCGGGCCGGTCGGGCCGGCCCGCGTCGGTTCCGTGCTGGTCTGGACGTGACGATCCCCCCGTGGCCGCGACATGAGACCCGCTCACGTCAGGCTACGGGGGGATCGGCCGGCGGATGCCGGCTTCGGTCATTTCCGGGTGGAGAGGACCGTCGGGTTCGCCACGATGAAGTCGGCCAGCTTGTCGTTCTTGACCGCCTGGAACATGTCCATGGTCGTCGCGTTGAACGTCTCCCGGCCGTTGCCGTTGCCGGCGAACGTGCCGCCGTTGGTGCGCAGCGTGACCAGGTCGTTGCCGTTGAGGTTCTTCAGCGTGAAGATGAAGTCGGCGATCGGCACGCCGCCGGTGTCCAGGACGAACGCCTTGCCGGCGGCCTTCATCAGCGAGTTCAGCTTGATCGGGTTGGTCAGCATGCCGCCCTCGGTGGCCTTCTTGGCCATCGCCTTGATCAGCTGCTGCTGGTTCTGCTGCCGGTCGTAGTCGCTGTTCGGCAGGCCGTAACGCTGGCGGGAGTAGTCGAGCGCCTCCCAGCCCTCCATCTCCCGGCAGCCCTTCTTGTGCACCACGGGCTTGTAGGACTTGCCGGTCTTCTTCGCGTCCGCGTTCCACATCGGCTTGCCGTCGACCATCGACATGTGGTGCGACTTGACCTCGTGGCTGACGCAGATCCGCACGGTGCCCAGCGCGTCGATGACGTTCTTGAAGCCGCCGAAGTTGATGATCGCGGCGCCGTCGAAGCTGATCCCGGTCATCGACTTGATCGTCTTGGCCATCAGCTGGGCGCCGCCCTCCCAGCCGCCGCCGTTCTGCGCGCCGAAGAAGAACGCCGCATTGATCTTGTCGGTGCCGCCCTTGTAGCCGCTCTTCTCGAACGCCGGGATGCGCGCCTCGGTGTCCCGCGGGATCGAGATCAGGTACGCCTGGTCGTGGCTGGCCGGGATGTGCAGGATGATGATCGTGTCCGACCGCACGTCGTCGGCGGCCCAGCGCGCCCGGGCGTCGACGCCGAGCAGCAGCATGTCGATCGGGCCCTCCAGGCTGTTGCCGCCCTCGGCCTCGCTCTTGCCCGCCTCGCCGAGCAGGTTGCGCTGGGCGATGTTGTTGGTCGCCTGGCCGATCACGGCCTTGCTGCCGACGATCGCGACGCCGCTGGTCACCATCAGGACGGCGCCGAGCACCAGGGTGAGCTTGGCCCAGAGCGGGTCCCGGCGCTTGGTGCGCTTCTTCTTTCCGCCACCGGGTCCACGGCCACCGGGGCCGGGCTGTGTGGGGACGATCGGGGGAACCCGCCCGGATGATCCGGGCTCCAGTGAGTGCGGGCGGCGGCTGGTCTGGACCGACATGCGTGCTCCAGCTCGATGATCGGGGGCGGGACCACTTTACGTACCTGTTCCCGTTCTCGCGACCTCCTGAGGCGGCTATTCCCGTCAATACCGGCCGATCTCCCCGAGTTGTGGCCGAACGGGCGAGGGAGAGCGACCGGACGACGGTTGGCCGGCGCGGCGGTCACGGTGTGGTCATTCGCCCGCGCTCTTCTGGTTGGCCTGCATCCACTCGGCCATCTTGTCCCCGACGATGGCCTGGTACATCGCCAGTGCCTTCTCCCGGTCGGAGACCACCACCGACTGGCCGTCGATGGTCTGCCCGCCCAGGTTGGGGCTGGTGACGAACGTCAGGTTCTCGCCACGCAGACTGCGGAACTGCACCGCCATGTCGGTCAACGAGAATCCCTGGTCGACCGTGACGGCGGCGGTGACCGCCTTGAGGAAGTCGTTCAGCTTCTTCGGGTTGCTCAGCGTGCCGGTGCTCGCCGCCTTGTCCATCAGCGCCTTCAGGAACTCCTGCTGGTGCCGCATCCGGGCGAAGTCACCGTCGGGGAACTGCTTGCGCTGCCGGACCCAGTCCAGCGCCTCGGCGCCGTTCATGTGGTTCACGCCCTTGGTGAAGGTCCGGTACGGCTTGTGGATCGAGGTGATCGTCCGCTCCACCTTGAGGTCCACCCCGCCCAGGGCGTCCGTGACGTCCTTGAAGCCGGCGAAGTCGATCGCCATGACGTGGTCGATCCGTACGTCGGTGAAGCACTCCACGGTCTTGACCGCGAGCGGCAGTCCGCCGAACGCGAACGCCGCATTGATCTTGTTGCGGGAGCCGGAGTCGCAGGTCGCGCCCGCGTTCTCCGGGATCGGCACGTACAGGTCGCGCGGAATGGAGACCAGGTAGGCGCTCTTGTGGTCGGCCGGGATGTGCATGACGATCACGGTGTCCGCGCGCCACTTGCCGGCACCGTCGACCGGGGCGTCCGGATCCCGGGAGTCGCTGCCCACGAGCAGGATGTTCAGCGCGCCGTCGACCTGCTTCGCCGGCCGCCCGCCGGTGATCTCGGAGAACGGGTCGGTCCGGGCCAGGTCCCCGTCGAGGTTGCGGGCGTAGAGCCATGCGCCGACGCCGCCGAGCAGCGCCAGCACGAGCACCGCGATGCCGGCGACCAGGCCGATCCGGCCCCAACGGGGGCGGGGACCGCGTCGACCCGGCCCGCCCGGTCCGCCACCCGGTCCGCCCGGTCCGGTGGGCCCCACCGGTCCGCCAGGGCCGCCCGAGCGGGGCGCCTCGTCGGCCGAGGGGTACCAGCGGGCATCCGTGGCACGGGCGCGCGCGGCGGTGCCACGGCCGGGGCCGGGAACCTGGGCGCGGCCCGCACCGCGGTTCAGGGGACGCGGGAACGGAGCGCCGGCAGACGAGGTCGCTGACATGTAACCGAGGGTAGGTCGGCCCGGCCACCGTCGCCCTCAGGCGCGCACCTGTGTCAGCCGGCTGCCAGCCGGGTTCAGTACCCTAGCCGCCCGCGGAAGTACCCGATCGTGCGTCGGAGGCCGTCTTCGGGCGTCACGGTCGGCTCGTATCCCAGCAGCTCGCGGGCGAGCGTGAGATCGGGCCGGCGCATCTCCGGGTCGTCCGACGCGCGCGTGATGTAGCTCACCTCGGACGTGCTTCCGGTGAGTGACACGATCGTCTCGGCCAGTTGCCGCATCGACATCTCGTGCTCGGTGCCGCAGTTGATCGGGCCGGTCTCGGTCGAGTCGAGCAGCAGCAGGATGCCGCGCACCAGGTCGTCGACGTAGCAGATCGAGCGCGTCTGGTTGCCGGTGCCGTGCACCGTGATCGGCTCGCCGCGCAGCGCCTGGGAGATGAAGGTCGGGATGGCGCGGCCGTCGTCCGGACGCATCCGCGGGCCGTACGTGTTGAAGATCCGCACGATCGCGGTGTCGGTGCCCCGGCTGCGGTGGTAGGCCATGGTGGCCGCCTCCGAGAAGCGCTTCGCCTCGTCGTAGACGCTCCGGATGCCGATCGGGTTGACGTTGCCCCAGTACGTCTCGCGCTGCGGGTGCTCCTTCGGGTCCCCGTACGCCTCGGAGGTCGAGGCCATCAGGAACCGGGCGCCGTCGGCGGTGGCGCGCTCCAGCAACGCAAGCGTGGCCACCGAGCCGACCCGGAGGATCTCCACCGGCAGCTTCTCGAAGTCGGTGGGGCTGGCCGGTGACGCCATGTGCAGGATCGCGTCGAACCGCTCGGCCACCGCCGGGTGGTGGGTCGGCAGACCGTCCGAGATGTCCGCCTCGACCAGCGTGAAGGTCGGCTTCTCCAGCAGGTGGACCAGGTTGTCCTTGGAGCCGGTGACGAAGTTGTCCAGCACCACCACCGTGCAGCCGCGCTCGACCAGCCGGTCGACCAGGTGGGACGGGACGAAACCGGCGCCGCCGGTGACGAGGATGCGGTGTCCGGCACCGAAGCGGGGAGCGACCTTCATGCCGGCCAGCCTATACAGGTGCGGAGGGGCCCCCGCCCAGGACGGGGCCCCTCCGGTCCAGCATGTCGATCAGTGCGCGCCGGCACCGGTCAGCGAGCGCACCTCCAGTTCGGCGTACTTGTCGTCGTCGCTCTCCTTGGACAGGACCGTGCCGAGCCAGCCGCACAGGAAGCCGATCGGGATCGAGATGATGCCCGGGTTGGACAGCGGGAACCAGTGCCAGTCGTGGTCCGGGAACATGGCCGTCGGCGCCCCGGAGACGACCGGGGAGAAGAAGACCAGCAGCACCGCGGAGACGAGGCCGCCGTAGATCGCCCAGACCGCGCCGGAGGTGTTGAACCGCTTCCAGAACAGGCTGTAGAGAATCGCCGGCAGGTTGCCGGAGGCGGCGACCGCGAACGCCAACGCCACCAGGAACGCCACGTTCAGGCTCTGCGCGAAGATCGACAGGACGATCGACACGGCGCCGATCACCAGTGCGGAGATCCGGGCGACTGTCACCTCCTGTCGTTCCGACGCCTGACCGTTCTTCATCACGTTCGCGTAGAAGTCGTGCGCCAGGCTGGACGACGACGCCAGGGTCAGGCCGGCGACCACGGCGAGGATCGTGGCGAACGCGACCGCCGCGATGATCGCCAGCAGTGTCGCGCCGCCCAGGCTCCCGCCGAGGAAGTCCACGCCCAGCGCCTCGGCGAGCTGCGGCGCGGCCGTGTTGCCGGCCTTGTCCTGCGCGGTGATCGCCTGGCCGCCGACGATGGCCGCCGCGCCGAAGCCGAGGGCCAGCGTGAGCAGGTAGAAGCTGCCGATGATGCCGATCGCCCAGAGCACGCTCTTGCGGGCCGCCCGCGCGGTCGGCACGGTGTAGAAGCGGATCAGGATGTGCGGCAGGCCGGCCGTGCCGAGCACCAGCGCGATGCCCAGCGAGAGCAGGTCCATCTTGCTGTAGAACGTCTTCAGCGCGTCGCCCGGTGTCTCCACTCCGTAGCGCAACCCGGGTTCGAGGAACGCGGCCCCCTTGCCCGAGGCGTCGGCCGCGTCGCCGAGCAGCGAGGAGAGGTTGAACTTGTACTTGGCGAGCACCAGCAGCGTCATCACCAGCGCGCCGCTCATCAGCAGGAACGCCTTGACGATCTGCACGTAGGTGGTGCCCTTCATGCCGCCCACCGTGACGTAGATGATCATCAGGGCGCCGACCAGGATGATGGTGGCGACCTTCGCGGTGTCGGCGTCCATGCCGAGGAACGTGGTGCCGGGCTTGATGCCCAGCAGCAGGGCCACCAGCGCGCCGGCGCCGACCATCTGGGCCAGCAGGTAGAAGATCGACACGGTGATGGTGGAGACCGCCGCCGCGGTCCGGACCGGCCGCTGCCGCATCCGGAACGCCAGCACGTCCGCCATCGTGTAGCGGCCGGAGTTGCGCAGCAGCTCGGCCACGAGCAGCAGCGCCACCAGCCAGGCGACCAGGAAGCCGATCGAGTAGAGGAAGCCGTCGTACCCGTAGAGGGCGATGATGCCGGCGATGCCCAGGAAGGACGCCGCCGACATGTAGTCGCCGCCGATCGCCATGCCGTTCTGGAAGCCGGAGAACGACCGGCCGCCGGCGTAGAAGTCGGTGGCGGTCTTGGTCTGCCGGCTGGCCCAGACGGTGATCGCCAACGTGATCGCCACGAACACCAGGAACAGCGTGATGGTGAGGTTCCGGGCGGTGGTGCTGCCCGCCTCAGCCGCGAGGACCGTGTTCATGGGTCACCTCCCCCATCTCGGCCCGGATCCGGTCGGCGACCGGGTCGATCCGCCGGTTGGCGAACCGCGAGTAGAGCCAGGCGATGACGAACGTCGAGACGAACTGGAGCAGGCCGAAGACGAGGGCGACGTTGATGTTGCCGATCACCTTCGTGCCCATGAATCCCCGCGCGTACGCGGAGAGGATGACGTAGAGCGCGTACCACAGGAAGAACGCGACGGTCATCGGGAAGATGAAGCCGCGCAGCGCGCGCCGCAACCCGGCGAACTCGTCCGATCGTTGGACGGCGAGGTACCGGTCCGCCGTCGACTCGGAGGGTGCGGACGCGGGTGTGTCCGTGGACATCTGTGGATCACCACCTTCGCAGGCGTGGGGAATTTCCGCGCACGCTAGAGAGCGCGCTCCCCGCCCCGGAAGGCCCGGCCGACCCCCGGCAGACCCCTGCGCCGAACGGCACCCCCACTGCGCCGAGTGACCCACGTCACTCCGCTAACCGGTCCACCCCCTCCGCGTCGATCATGAAGTTGACGGCAGTGGGCGTCCGGTTTGTCACCGCCAGCCTCATGATCGACGGGTCAGTCGGTGAGTTCGCGGTAGCGGCCTCGGTAGTGCAGCAGGGGCGGGGTGTCCTGGGGGAGGTCGACCGCCTCGATGGTGGCCTCGACCAGGAGGCCCCAGCCGTACTCCCGGGCGGTGTCGAGCCGGCACCCGGCCCAGCCGCCGGCGTCCGCCGGCACCGGCCCGTACGGCGTGTCGGTCCACGCGTCGAGCGCGAACAGCCCGCCGGGCGACGGGAACAGGCCGGCGAACCGGTCGGCGAGTTGCCGGTGGTGCGGGCCCAGCGGCGTGACCGCGAACCGCCCGGCCTCCTCGGCCGCCGCCCACAGGTCCGACTCCGGGTCGACCAGGCCGAGCAGCCGGTCCGGCTCCCCCTCGGCCACAAGCGTGGACGAGACGGTCAGCCCGGCCGGGCCGGGCGCGGTCCAGAGCGTCACCGGGGCGGCCAGCCGCCCGCGCAGCCGGCGTACCGGCGAGCGCTGCCCGGCCGGCACCGCGAACGGATCGGTGTGGTGGATCTCGGCACCCGGCTCATGATTCACGTGAAACATTGTGCCGCCCCGGACCCGGGCCCAGCCGAGGAAGCGCTCGTGCAGATCCGTGGCGTCGCCGAGCTGCGTGTGCGCCCCCGTGAGCAACCCGAGTCGGGCCGGCCGCATCGGCAGGTGCGCCCGCCTCGACCAGATCTTGGAAGATACGGGCCCTTCCAGGGGCACTTTCCTTCCAAGATCTCCGCGTTCGTTCCGCATTGGACCTCCCGGGGGTGGTGCTGGTCCGGGACGGCAAGGACCCCTCCGGCCCGACCCCCGAGGCCTGGCGGCCCCTGGTCGCGCACCTGCGGCGGGCGAAGCTGGACTGATCGGCCTACCCTGCCGGCATGGCTCTCGTCCCACCGCAGAAGCTCGCCCAGGACCGGGTGGTCACCGCCGAGGCCGTCCTCGGCGGTCAGGTCGACCTGCGCGCCTACCCGTACCGGCACCTGATGGTCATCGCCCGGCACAAGTGGGGCAGCAGCGGGTTCCCGCCGCTCATGGAGGCGGTCGAGCACCTGTCGAACTACGGCTGGGAACTCGTCAACGTGCTCAGCGTCGGCGACGGCCACCACGTCTACGCGGCCGTGCGCCGCACCACCTGAGCGCGGGAGGCTCCGTGGCACTCCTGGAGATCGCCGTCACCACCATCGGCGGCGCGCTCTCGGCGACCGTCGGCGTGCTCGCCGGCGGGATGCTCACCCGCCGCGCCCAGGACCAGCACTGGCTACGGGACCGGCAGCTCGTGGCCTACCAGGACCTGCTGCGGGAGTACGCCACGTTCACGATGATCCTGCGCCGCGCCCACCTGGAGGGGAAGGGTTGGGACTACGACTGGGGGGCGTGGAGCGCCGCGCTGATGTCGGCCGGCCTCGTCGCCCCGCACTCGGTGGCCACCGAGATCGACAGGTTCGGTGCGGCGGTGCAGGGGTTCCTGGACGCCGCCGCCGGCGTGGACACGACCACCGCACCGCTGTCCCAGGAGCAGTTCGAGCGGGCGATGGCGGTGCCGGCCCGGGCGCAACTGGAGCTGGTCAACGCCATGCGGCGGTCGATGGGTCGCAACCAGCGGCCGCTGTCGGTGTGGTTGGGCGGAGCGAGTGGCCGCGCCCCCCACTGGCAGGACGGCGTCGTCAGCCCTCGCCGGCCCTGACCGGCCCCGGCCCCGGGTCGGCGAGCGCGCGCCGGGCGGCGGCCAGCACCTCCGGGTCGGTGCAGCCGGCCGCGTAGCCGGCGATCCGGCGGCGGATGTCCCGGCCGAGCAGCCAGACGCCGATCCGGTCGGCCACCGGGCGGAGGAACGCCGGCCGGCAGCGGAAGTTGTAGCGCCAGGTGGCGACCGTGGTGCCGGGGTCCGGCCCGGGCGCGAAGCGCCACCCGCCACCGAACCGCTCGAAGAACCACGGCCCCCGGACCATCTTCATGCCGACGTTCGTCGGCGGTGCCCAGGAGACGTACTCGCTGACCATGACCAGCCCGTGCCGGGACCGGGTGAACGTGCGCACGCCCCGGCCCGGCCGGGTCGCCCCGTCGACGAAGTGCTGCTCGCGGACGAACGGGTCCCAGCGGTAGCGGACCGGGGCGACGGTCTGCGAGACGGCGAACGCCAGGTCCGGCGGGACCGGAACCGTGGTGACCGCCTCGACGACGGGCATCAGCGCCTCGGGGTGACCGCGGCCAGCAGCTCCGGCTGCCGGCGGTCGAGCGCGTCCCCGGCCAGGTACGTGCCGAGCAGCGCCGCTCCCGCCCCGTACGCCAGGCCGAGCGGCAGTGCCAGCCAGAGCCAGACGTCGCCGAGCAGCGCGGCGGCCACCACGAACGGCACCGCCGCCACCGTCGAGGCGACCATGGAGAGCAGCGTGAACATGCTCTTCGCGATCCCCGCGCCGGTGTTCATGGCGAACGGGTTGCTCGTCTCCGGCAGCGAGTAGGCGCCGAGCACCGAGATGAACCCGTTGATCGCCAGCCCGCACCCGTACGCGGCGAACAGCCCGCCGGCCATCACGCCGAGCCACTCCGGGCGCCCCAGCACCAGGGCCAGCACGACCGCGACCACGACCAGGATCGGCACCACGTAGAGCGAGAACGCGACCATCCGGGCCCGCAGCTCCACCCGCCCCGGCACGCCGGCCACCACGTTCGCCGCGTAGCCGCTGCCGTCGAAACCGAACTGGTTGGCCAGCGTCACCGACGCGAGCACCCCGACGAAGACCATGGAGAGGCTGACCAGCGCCGGGCTGGCGTCGGCGGCGGCCTCGCCGAACGCCGCGCCGCCCTCGACGAGGGTGGAGCCGCCGAGGTTGACCATCACCGGCACGAACACGCCGACCACCGCGACCGTGATCAGGTTGGCCCGCCGCCGGGCGTCCCGCCACCAGTAGCGGCACTCCCGGGCGACAAGCGCGCCGAACCGGTCCCGCCGGGTCCAGCCGACCGCGCGGGGGAAGAGCTGCGCGACCGCGCCGCCGACCGCACCCCGCG
>NZ_CADEAU010000054.1 GCF_902825405.1 Micromonospora maritima
GAAGATGGTCATGTGACCAGCCCTTCTAGGGAGGGAGGCAGTGAGGCTTCGCGCTGGAGTCGCTCACCCTCACATCTGTGTTTGCCAGACAACCACAGGTGCGATTGCCGTGTCAACAGTGTAGTGTGCCGAGCCATGAGGGCCGCCATCTATACCCGAGTCAGCTCCGACCCGCGAGAAACCGGCAGGTCGGTGGAGGAGCAGGAAGCCGAGTGCCGCCAGGTCTGCGAGCGTCAGGGCTGGACCGTCGCCCGCGTGTTCTGCGACAACGACCGCGGCGCCAGCAGGCACAGCAAGCGTGCTCGGCCCAAGTACCAGGCTCTCCGTGAGTTCCTGGTCGAGGGTGGCGCTGACGTCCTGGTGCTGTGGGAGGGATCGCGGGCGCAGCGCGACCTCGCCGACTACCTCAGCCTGCGGGACCTCTGCGCCGGCCAGGGCATCCTCTACTCGTACTCGGGCCGCACGTACGACCTCAGCCGCACCGACGACCGGTTCAATACGGCCCTCGACGCCCTGCTGGCCGAGCGCGAAGCCGACGTCACCCGCGACCGGATCCTGCGTGCCGTCCGAGCCAACGCCGCCGCTGGCCGACCGCACGGGAAGCTGCTCTACGGCTACAGCCGCGAGTACGACGAGCGGGGCGCGTTCGTCCGGCAGGTCATCAACGAGGACCAGGCCGCCGTCATCCGTGAAGCCGCTCGTCGAGTGGCAGCCGGCGAGCCGTGCCGGGCAATCGCGCTGGACTTCAACGCCCGAGGGATCGCCGCACCTCGCGGCGGATCGTGGGACCTCACACAGGTGCGCCGCGTGGTCATCAACCCCGCCTACGTCGGGCAGCGCGTCCACCGTGGCGTCGTAGTGGGGGAGGGCCAGTGGCCGGCGATCCTAACCGAGGCGGACTACATCAACTGCAAGGTCCGCATGACGGACCCGCGCCGCAAGTCGGTGCGCGACACCACCGTCAAGCACTCGCTCTCCGGCGCCGCCCGGTGCGGCGTGTGCGGGTCCCGCATGCGGGTCCAGAAGAACCGGACCCACTTCGCCTACATCTGCATCAAGGGCTTCTGCGTCTCGGTGAAGACGACCAACCTTGAGGATTTCGTCGACGCCGTGATCGTGGAACGGCTCTCCCGTCCAGACGTCATCAAGGTGCTTGCGGCTCCCGCCCAGGACGACGACGCCCGCGCAGCTCAGGCCGAGGCCGAGGAGCTGCGCGGGCGTCTGGATGAGTTCTACGCCGCATCGGCGGCCGGCGAGATCAGCCCAGCCGGGCTGGCGAAGATCGAGGCCCGGTTGCTCGGGGAGATCGAGGCTGCGGAGCGACGCGCCTATGCGGCCCAGATCCCGCAGATCCTCAAGGAGGTTGCCCGCCCTGACATCGGCGACGTGTGGCCCGGCCTACCGGTCGCGCTACGGCGAGAAGTGATCGACCTGCTCATGGTCGTGAAGGTCCACCCGACCGGACGTGGTCAACGGATCTTCCGGCCCGAGCGCGTCGAGATCGAGTGGAAGCACTGACCCAAAACTGAATGCGCCCCCGGCGAGGCGATTCCAGCGCCTGCCGGGGACGACTTGATCCGCTCCACCTCCCTAGAAGGCGAGCAGACCCATGGCCGATCTTAGGCTGCCCTGCGCCCGTCGGCGCGACCCCGTCACGTACGCCTCAAGCACCCTCGCGCGGAGCCTGGGCGGCGACGGTGTTCATCATCCCGCGCCGGACCCCGTCCAGATTCGCGAGCCGCTCGCGGACGTCCGCCAGCTCTGCCTCCAGCTCGACCTGTCGCTGGTGCAGCTCCTGACTGTTCTTGTTGACCAGTTCGAGGCTCGCCATGAGCTGCTCGAACTCCTCGTCGGTGAGCTGCGGCGCCGCGAAGTAGCTACCCAACTCCAGGTTGAGAACGCGCGCCAAGGCGGTCACCTCGTTGAAGCGGATCGTTCGGTCGCCGCGCTCCAGACGTGCGATCGCCGTCTGGTGCAGCTCCAGCCCGATCTCCTCCCGCAGCCGGCGTGCCAGCGCTTCCTGGCTCCAGCCGCGCGCCTCGCGCGCCTCCCGCACCTGGCCACCGAACGTCTGCTCAGGCGTCAACCTGTTCGTATGCGTCATGCGCATGATGCTAGATGCGTTTGGAGCTTGACGGCAAGAACCAGCCATGATCTCCTACATGCGGAATCCGCATCACCTCTCGATGCGGAATGCGCATGGGGGGAAACCATGACGTTGCGATCCATCGGGGAAGCGGCCCGCGCCGCCGCGCTCGACGAGTACCTGACCACCGAAGAGGTGGCGCGCGTGACCCGCACCTCGCCGAGCACCGTTCGGTACTGGCGGCACATCGGCAAGGGCCCGCGGGGCGTCAAGCGCGGGCGGCGGGTCCTCTACCCCGCCTCCGCCGTGGCGGCCTGGCTCGCCGACAGTGGCGACGAGCAGGGGGTGCCCACCGATGCAGCCTGAGCACCCGCACGCCGAGTACATCCGGCGGCTCGTCGACCAGGCCCCGCCGCTGAGCGAGGCCCAGCGGTCCCGGCTGGCCACGATCCTGCGGCCCGTCGCCACCAAGGCGGTACCCGCTCCACGACGGGAGGCGGCATAGGCATGACCACCATGCAGAACGCCCGCCCCCGGGGTGACGGCCGGGAAGCGGGCGGCGAGCAGGTCGGGCGGACCTACGAGGATATTACGACGCTCGACGCCGCCTTGGCGATGGTCGACCGCGGCTGCTACGTCTTCCCCGTCGACCACCCCGACCTCCCAAAGTGCGCCGGGGTCCGGACGCCGGAACATGACCCCGACAGCTGCACCAAGCGAGGCAAGCACCCGGCGGTCAAGTCGTGGTCGATGGAGGCCACCGCGAAGATCCCCGACGTCGCCGCACACTTCGCCGGGGTGACCAGGAACTACGGGATCGACTGCCGGGCGTCCCGGCTGCTCGTCATCGACGAAGACGAGCCCGGCGCGTTCCAGCGGTACGCCGACAAGCACGGCCACAGCATCCCGCGCACCTTCACCGTCACCACCGGCCGCACCGGTGGCGGCCGGCACCTGTACTTCCGCGTGCCGCTGGACAGCCCGTTCACCACCGCAACCGGTGACCTGCCGAAGGGCATCGACGTGCGGGGGCGCAAGGGGTACGTCGTGGGCCCGGGCAGCGTGCACGAGACCGGCGCCGTCTACGCCCCGGAGGACTGGGATGCGCCCTTCGCCGACCTGCCCGACTGGCTCGCCGATGCCCTGACCGTGAAGGCGGCGGTGCCGCTGTCCGCCGCGGTGGCGGAACCACTGGACGGCCCACTGCCCCGGCGGATCGCTGACCTGATCGACGGCGATCCCGGCGACCGGTCCGAGCGGTTCCACCGCATCGTGCGGGAACTGGCCGAGGCCGGGCTCACCCAGGGCCAGGCCGTCACCGTCATGACCCCCTGGTGCGCGCGCCACGGGAAGTACGTCGGCCGCGTCGAGGCCGAGGTGGCCCGGTCGTGGGGCAAGCCCGGCCGGAAGTCCGCCGTCCCCGCCCAGCGTCAGCCGGCCGACGACGACCTCTCCGACGCCCGGATGGCCGAGACGGTCAGCGCGAACGTACTCGGTAGCCGGTTCTGCTGGACGGCCGCGCTTGGCTGGCTGGAATGGGACGGCCAGGTGTGGACGCGCAGCAATGAAGCGGCCGTCGTCGAGGTGGTCCGCCAGTACGTGCTCGACCTGTTCACCAGCGAAGTGCAGACCGGAGCCAGCGGCGAGCGCCGCCGCGGACTGTCCGCGCTGCTCGGCCGTGGCCGCATCGGGGCCATCGCATCCCTGGCGCGCGGCATCCTGCTCCAGGACGCCGCGCACTTCGACCAGCAGCCCGACCTGCTCAACACCCCCTCCGGCGTGGTCAACCTGCGCACCAAGGAACTACTGCCGCACGACCCGGCGCTGCTGCTCACCAAGATGACCGCCGTCGCCTACCGGCCCGGCGCCGTGCACGACGACTGGACGACCGCCCTGCAAGCCATCCCCTCCGACGTGCGGGACTGGTACCAGGTCCGGCTCGGTCAAGCCGTCACGGGCCACATGACGCCCGACGACGTGCTCGTGGTCAACCAGGGCGGCGGGGAGAACGGCAAGACGACCGTACTCGGCACCGCGGGCAAGGTGCTCGGCAGCTACTACGTGCTCGTATCCGACCGGGTGCTGCTCGCCGACGCCGGCGCGCACCCGACCGAGCTGATGGAGCTGCGCGGCGCCCGGCTGGCGCTGATCGAGGAGACTCCCGAGGCCCGCCGACTGTCCGTCGGCCGGCTCAAGAAGGTGGTCGGCACGCCGGAGATCGAGGCCCGGTACATCCGTCAGGACTCGGTCACCTTCAGGGCCACACACAGCCTGTTCCTCTCCACCAACTACCGCCCGCTCGTGGAAGAGACCGACCACGGGACCTGGCGGCGGCTGGCGCTCGTGCAGTTCCCGTACCGCTTCGTCAAGCGAGAGAGCGAGCTCACCGGGCCCGATGACCGGCTCGGCGACCCGACCCTGCGCGAGCGCCTGGCGGCGAGCGAGCAGGCGCGTGAGGCCGCCCTCGCGTGGATGGTCGAGGGCGCGCACCGCTGGTACCGGGACGGTCGGGTCATGCCCGAGTTGCCGCAGCGGGTCGTCGAGGCGACCCGGGCATGGCGGGCCGAGTCCGACCTCGTGCTGGCCTACCTCGACGAGCGCCTGACGCCGGCACAAGACCACCACGTGATCTCCACCGAGTTGCTCGCCGACTTCACCGACTGGCTCACCGCGCACGGGAACCGCGCGTGGTCCGACAAGGTGTTCAGCAGCCGCTTCGGCGAGCACGACGAGGTGAAGAAGCACCACATCGAGAAGCGCCAGATCACCCACCGGGAGGGGCTGTCCCGTCGGCCGCTACCGGCCGGCTTCGTGCGGCCGGACGGCGTGCCGAACAGGTACATGGCCTGGCTCGGGGTGCGATTCGCCACCGACAACGACAAGGCGCCTGAGCAGGCGCAACCCACCGCCGACTCGTCCGCTGCAAGGCATGCAAGGCAAGTTCCGGTGAACGGAGAACGCTATACGCGCGGGAGTTCACCAGATTCTGCCTTGCATGCCTTGCAGGATCGGCCGGCGTCGATCGGCGGGGTGCCCCCTCTGTGGCCCAACATCGCCGACGTCTGCCCCGCCTGCGGGTGGGGCTTCGAGACCAACCAGCACGCCACCAACTGCGAGGGAGTCGCAGCATGATCCTCGACGACCTGCTCACCGACGACGCCCCCGGCGTCGCCAAGCTCACCGACCCCGACGCCGGCCAGATGCCGCCGTGCCCCTGCTACGGATGCGCCAAGCGGGTGCCCGGCGCCATGCCCGGCTGGCACCTGCGCAAGGGCCCGGCGCCGCTGCTCGGTGCCCGGCAACGCGCCGCCCAGCTCGGCCCGCCCGACGTGCGGCGGTGGGAGTTTCTGGAGCACGGCGACCATGGCGACGGTCGTGAGCTGCTGATCCCGACGTGGGTTGACCACCCGTACCGGTTGCGGCTGCGCGACGGCCGGTGGCGGTACGTCGCCGAACCGTACGAGCTGGATGCTGCCGCCGCCGCGGATCTCGCTCACCTGGCCGCCAACGGCTACGAGGTGACCGTCACCGCCTGGCAGGCCCGCCACTACCCGGGCCACACCCTTGCCGTTTCGATCACCCCGGAGGCCACCCGATGAACCTCACCCCGTACGAGCAGCTCACCCCCGACACCATCGCGCGCAGCGATCAAGGGCTGGCCCGGATCGCCGAGCGGGCGAAGACGCTCGGCAAGCTCACCGCCGTACCGATCTACCCCACCCCCGGCGACGTGTGCGCCTACACCGACTGTGCCGACCCGGCCGCGGTCGTCGTGGCCGCCCTCTACGGCCGACCCGACCGCGCCGACGTTCCCGTCTGCGCGGCGCACTGGGACGGCGGCTCGGCGCTGGAGCCGATCCTGTGGAAGGTCATCGAGGTTCGCGGACTCCCCACCGAACCGGGCATCAACTACATCGAGGTGCTGCCGTGACCCCCACCCTGGCGCTGGAGCAGCTCATGCTCCACCCGCAGTACGACCGACTCATCGACGCGCTGCGGCAGGTCGCCCCGGTGCACGTCGTCGACCAGGCCGACGCCGCCGCCGCCGACGCGCTGCGGCTCGTGACCACCATCGGCACCGACGCACTCGGCACCGACGTGACCACTCCCACCACCGCCGGCGGCACCCCCGGATGGCTGCGCCTCGGCCTCCTCGACGCCCTGACCGCGTGGGTGGACGGACGCGCGTCGACCTGCCGACACAACCCGCACCCGGCCCGGCCGACGCCGGTGGTCGCCGCAGCATGGCGGCCCGCCCTCGTGGCCTGCCCGGCGTGTGCGCACCTGGTCGCCCTGCCGCGCGGCAGCGAACGGGACCGCACGTGCGACGCCTGCGGCAGGGTCTGCGCCGGCCCGGAGCACGGAGACGGGATCTGGCCCGGGATGCTCCAGCTCGGCCCGCTCGTCTACCAGTACGGCACGTGCACCGGCTGCCGACCGGCGATCACCCCCGATCCCGGCCCGCTGAGGCGGCCGGAGACGGCCGAACAGGACCACCCGAGGGGTGCGGGAAGGGTCCGGCCGCGCGGCCACCGTGGACGGCAGCGCGGGAAGGGCGGTCGGTGATGAGTCGGTGCCTACCCAGCGTCAGGGGGTACGGGGGTCGCCGGGGGGAGAGCGCCTCGACTGCCCCGGTGGTCCGACCGGCCCCCTGCCAGATTTTCTCGGGCTCACTCACTGTGACGCCAGAAAATCCAGCCCCTCGCCCGGCCGGATCCCCGCGCCACGCTTCTCGCGATCTGTACGGTTCCCACACTCGCGGCCGGGTGCTCCGGTGAGCGCCGCCACGTCGCCGGCGCCCGGCCCAGCCACCACGCCGACGCTCCAGCTCGCCCGGCACGTCGTGTACGCCGCCGTGTCCGGCTCGACCCCCGAGCAGGGCCACCGGGCCGCCCGCGCCGAACTGGCGCAGCTCACCGTCGACGAGCTGCTCGACGTCGCCGCGACCCTCGCCGCGCTGCTCGGTCGCCCTGGCGAGGTCCAGCTCACCTGGGACGAGTGGGTCGAGGTGGCTGAGCAGATCCTCCTACCCCCGACCGAGGAGCCCTGAGTGGACGCCTACGCCCTCAACCCCCTGGTCGACGAGGCCCGCCGCACCCAACGCGAGGCCGCCGCCCGCGCCGAGCAGACCGGCCCGCCGCCGACCCTGTTCGCCCGCGGTGACCTACCCGCCTACACGCTCTCGGGTGTCGACCCCGGCCGGCTGCTGGAGGTGCCGTGGCCCGCCCGCCACGCGGTCGCCACCACCCGGGATCGGGCCGAGGCAGAGCGGCTGCTCGCCGAGTACGCCGACGACCCCGATGGCATGGGCGCGTCGTACGACTTCGCCGACCTGGCCGCCAACCAGCTCTACGAGCGGCAGGTGGCCCGATGGTTGGACGGTGGCCGGTGACCGGCCCGGATCCCGGCCTGGTGGCCCGCATCGACGCCCTGCTCGACGACGGGCACAGCATCGGACAGGCCATGCGCGCTGCTCCATGCACCGAGGCTGACGTGCGTCGCGTCAAGGCGCTGCGCGACCAGCGGGCCGCACCGCCGCCTCGGGTGCTCGATGCGGCAGCCGAGTACGTCGCGTACTGGGCGCGCCGATGGTGAGCGCGGCCGGGGGACCGCCGGCGGTCGTCGAGTCGTACGTGCTGCGCCTGGGCGGGGGCAAGGTGCTGCTGTCCTCGCCGCAGGCGTGCCTTGACGTGCTGCGGGCGTTGCAGGCCGCCGTCGCCGCCGCCCACCGCACCGGGCTGCGCCCACCGCCCCGAGTGGTCGGGCTCATCGCCACGCTTGAAGCGGAGCTAGCCGACTACCGGGCAGCGGCTTCCACCAGCGGAAACGCGGAACTTCCGCGCGACCTGAACGTGCCAAGGTCGGTGCAGCCAACCGAACCGGCGGACACGAAGGAGGCGGCCCGGATGCTCGGCGTCACAGACCGCCAGGTCCGCAACCTCGGCGACCGGCTCGACGGCCGCAAGGTCGGGCGAACGTGGGTGTTCGACCGCGACCTGGTCGCCGCCGAGGCCGCCCGCCGCCAACGCGAAGGAGCAGCATCATGAGCGACCTCCACTCCCTCGGCTGGGACGACGACGCCCCCGCCACCCCTCAGACCGCCAGCGGGCCGGTCGGCCCGTACACCGCAACCGGCGAACTGCCCGCGTTCACCGCCTCCGGCATCGACCCCAAGGTGCTGCTGCGCTCGCCCGCCCCGGTACGCCCAGCCATCGCCGCCGCGCCCACCACCGCCGAGGCGTACGCCATCGCGCAGCGCTACGCCGGCATGAGCGACGCCGACGCCGCCCGCGCCCTGGCCACCGACATGAGCGTGCCCGCCGACCTGGCGCACACCTGGGCCAGCACCAACAACGTCGACCTCAACACCGCCGGCCGCGACTACCAACCTGACGTGTTCATCGCCCGCGGCCAGCAGGTCCGCGCCGCCGCCGAACGGCAGCACCGCGACCGGATGCAGGCCATCGCCAAGGCCAGCGGCGACGACTACTCGTACCGCCGGGGCGCGGCATGAGCACCCCGTGGGGCGCGGGTGAGCACCCCGCCGACTGGGCGTACCGCACCGGGCGGGTGACCGCGGAATCCCGCGAGCAGTGGCGCACCGAGTACGACGCCAACCCAACCGAGGCCGGGGCGTGGCTGGCCGAGCTGTTCCCCATCCTCGCCGACCCGACCCTGGCCAAGCTCCAGGCGACCGCGACCCGCCTCGACACCGAGGCCGAGAACGCCGAACTGGCGCACCTGTTCCCGCCCACCGACCGCACGCCGGCCGAGCTGGGCGAGCACGCCGGACTGTTCCCGCCGGCCGCGTAGCCGGGGCCGGGCCGATGGGCGTCAACGTCACCCGAGCAACCGCCGGTGAACTGCCGGTCGCATCGGGATCGAAGGTCGAAGAGGCGGCTTCTCCTTTCCCCGCCGGAGACACGGCCTGCGCCGCCCGGCCCGGCCAACCCCGAAAAAATCCAGCCCCAGCCCGTCATGACCCCCGCGCCAGTCGGGCTTTCCTCTCCCTGCCGTGCGCGCCCCTGATTTCGGGAGGTAGCCCCGATGACCAGTGATGCTGTTCCGGCCGCTCTGCGTGCCGCTGGGCGGGCTCTGTGGGTCAGCGTGACGGGCGAGTACGACCTGAGCCCGGGTGAGTTGTCGGTGCTGGAGCAGGCGTGCCGCACCGCCGACGAGCTGGACGACATGGCCGCCGCCCTTCAGGGTGAGCCGCCGCTCGTCGAGGGCTCGACCGGGCAGACGAAGGTCCACCCGTTGTACGGCGAGCTGCGCCAGCACCGCCGGGTGTTCGATGCGCTGATCACGTCGTTGGCGCTGCCGATGCCGGAGGAGTCGGCGGGCCGGCCCCGCTCGGCTCAGGCCCGGCGGGCGGCGAAGACCCGCCACGATCGGGACGCCCGGCGTGGGCTGCGCGCGGTCGGCGGCGCCTGATGGCCCGCCGTCGGGTGACCGCCCCGCCTGACGAGTTGCCGCCGTTCCTGCGGGTGTTCCGCCCCGCCGACTGGCCGGACCGTCCGGGCGGCGACGACGATCCGGCGCGGCCTTGGTACGAGTCGCCGGCGGCTTGGTGGTTGGCGCCGCTGGAGCACCGCGCCGGCGCCCGGTGGCTGGCGGCGTGGCTGGACTGGCACGACGGGCAGGACGTCGACCTGGTCGACGCGATGCGCGCCCGCCTCGCCGCCCGCCGGGCGTGGGATGTCGCCGAATGGGCGGCGAGGTGACCACCGGGTTGGTGATGCCGTCCGGGCCGGTGGTGCGCAACGGGACGGTCATGTGGGCGCCGCGACCTGAGCGCCTGGTCGACGAGGTGCACCCGAGCCTGTTCCTGGGCGGGGCGTGGGGGCGTCACGAGCTGGCCGGCCGCTATGACTGGCTGCTCGACTGCCGGTTCTTCGCCGACTCGTGGGAGACGCCGCCACACCTGGGGCAGCTCGTGTCCACCGCCGTGGCCGCTGTGCGCCGCGGCGAGCGGGTGCTGGTGCGGTGTCAGCTCGGGCTCAACCGCAGCGCGCTGATCGTGGCGCTGGTGCTGCGGGAGCTGACGGGCCGTCTCGGGTCGGTGGTGGTGCACGAGCTGCGGCAGCGCCGGTCACCGCATGTGCTGTGCAACCCGCGGTTCGCGGCGGTGGTGATGGGCGACACCGACGGGTGGACGTACTGCGCCGACCGGCACCAGCACTGGGGGGTGCTGGGCGGCGCCGGGCTGCTGCTCGCCGCCGGCGGTCGGGTGCTGGTGCAGCAGCGGGCCGGATGGACGGACCAGGGCGGCACCTGGGGCCTGCCGGGCGGTGCTCGGGGTGCTGGCGAGTCCCCTGCCGCCGCGGCGTTGCGGGAAGCCGCCGAGGAGACGGGCGCGGACCTGTCCGGGGTGGCCCTGCTCGGCGAACATGTCGACGAGTGCGCCGGCTGGCCGTACGTGACGACGGTCGCCCGCGCCACCGCGCCGCTGCCGGTGCGCAACGGCCTGGAGGGCGTGGCGCGGTGGGTGCCGGTCGACGAGCTGCCCGCACTGCCGCTGCATCCCGGGTTGCGGCGGGCGTTGCCGGCGCTGCGGGCCATGCTGTGAGGGCGTGGCGGCTGTTCGCGCTGGACACCACCCACACGCTGCTGCGGGCCCCGCAGGTCGGTAACCCGCTGGTGGCACGCCATCTGGCCCGGGCGCCGCAGCCGTGGACGTCGCGGGAGCTGCGCCCGGCGTGCCTGCTCGTCGACGGGCACGTGCCGCCGGTGCCGGAGTGCTTCTGCGGGGTGTACGCGGTGGCCGATCGCCGACTGCTGGAGCGGGTCGCCGCCGCCGGTTTCGAGCGGGTGATAGCCGAGGTGGACCTGACCGGGCCGGTGCTGCCCGACCCTACGGAGTGGACGACCGGCGTTCCGGGGCTGCGGGCGGCCGGCGGCACGCTGCTGTCGCTGGAGATCCAGCCGCCGCCGCAGGTTCCGGTGCCCGACTTCATTGCGGCCCGCCCGGATCTGCTCGCCGAGGTGCAGCGCCGGATCGGATCACGGTTCGCGTGGTGGACCGGCCGCGCCGGGCTGATCGAGCGCTTGCAAGCCCGCTACGAAGTGCCGGTGACGGCCGAGGGCTCCCCGTAGCGCGGCCCGCCGCTACTGTCGGCGGCGTGGATGTGCTGGCGATCCTGCTCGGCGTGCCGTGCCTGCTGTGGCTCTTCTTCGCGCTGGTGATAGTGGTGACGTCGAGGTCGCCGCTGGCCGAGCTGCGCCGGCGGCACCATCGGGCGATGTTCGTGCTGCGCGAGTCAGAGCGACGCCCGGACGACAACGACCGCCCGGGCCAGGAGTGACGAGAACGGCCCGCCAGGATCACCCCTGGCGGGCCGTTCGGTGTCTTCGGTCTACCCGGCAACCGTGCCGGCGAGCGCGGCGGCGAACATGACGGTGACGACCAGGACGACGAGCACCAGGGCGACGGTGCGGCGGTGGCGGTTCACCGGGCCACCCCCGCGTCGCGGTGCAGCCGGCGGGCCCGGTTCCACAGCCGCCGGCCGACACGCAGCCGCTTCCCGCTGGCCCGGCACCAGCGGCACGGGCGGGACAGCTTGCTCTTGCGCTTGCTGCGGTGGTGGCCGCGGCCGTCGCAGCACCAGCAGTCGCGGTAGGGCCGGATCGCGCACGAGAGCGCGTAGCCGGCGACGACGGCCAGCAGGATGCCGGTCGCGGTGATGGTGCCTCTCACGGGTGCCTCCTGGGGGCGGAAATCGGGGCTGCGGCGGGGTGCCGCGACCACGCGACCATCGGGGGTTTGCGCTGGTGACGGCTGGTCGCGGGGCTGGTCGCGGATCCGCGACCGTGGTGCGTCCCGCGACCAGCCGCCGTGACCTACTCGGCTTCGATCTCGCGGCGCTGCTGCGCGGCGTCGAGCGACGCCCGGCGGGCACCCTTGATGTTGCGCCGGCCGACCTTCACGTCCTGGCTGTCGACGCCGTAGCGGGCGAGGGACTCGCGGACCATGTCCGGGGTGATCCCGGCGTACATCTCCGGCCAGCCGGCGGCGAGGCGCTCGGCGAGCACCGCCCACGGCAGGCCGGACTCGCCGGGCTGGAGGACGGCGCGGGCGTCGGCGAGCATGTCCCGGGCCTCGACCCGCTCGACGTCCTCACCGACGACCTTGCCGCGCAGTTGGGCGGCGCGGGCGATGATCGCGGCGTTCTCCTTGTCGCTGGGGAAGAAGGACCGGACGCTGCCCGGCTTCTCGATGCCGGTCACCACGCCCCACCCGGCGTCGACCCGCGGCCGGTACACCGTGGCGGACAGGCCGCGCTTGTACGCGCCGGTGCCCAGGATCATGTCGTTCTCGACCTGCCCGCCGACGGACAGGCACCAGCGGACGGTGACGCAGCGGGTGATGTTCGGCGGGACGCTGTCCCGGTCGGCGATCTGCGTGGCCAGGGCCAGGAAGATGCCCAGCGCCCGGCCGCGCTTGGCGACCCGCTCGGCGGCCTCGGCGGCGTCCGGGTAGGCCAGGAACAGCTCGTGCACCTCGTCGAGCAGGATGAACACCGGGTGCAGCCCGCTACCCGGCTTGGCGGCCAGCTCCGGCGTGACCTTCCCGAGCGGGGCGTCGCCGCGCTCCCGGGCCCGCTTGATGCGCTGCCCGCGCCGCTCGCACTCGGCCAGCGCCCAGGTGAGGACGTCCCGGCCGGTCGACAGGGCCTCGTCGTCGACACCGCAGGCGTAGGTGGAGCACAGCGGCGCCATGTCGAGGAAGTCACCGGTGCCCTTGAACTCGGCGATCTTCATCTCAACGGTTGGGTCGAGCAGCGCGATGTCGGCCAGGTCGCGGGCCGCGTACGACTTGCCCGAGCCGGGCTGACCGCCGATGAGCACGTTGGACTCGAACAGGGTGATGTAGATGGGCCGCTGCCGGGCGTCGGTGCCGAACGGCTGCGGCTCGAAGAACGACGTGCGGGCGGTCGGCGAGGTGAGCGCCCACCGCGGCTGACCCATCTTGCTGGCCGGGTACCGGCCCACCCACAGGTCCACCTGCCCGGGGTGGTCGGGGCCGACCTCCGGCCACACCTGGTCGACGGGTAGACGCAGCGCGGCGGCGAGGTTGTCGCGCTTCTCCAGCACCGTGGTGGCCACGATCGCGCCGGGCAGGTTGAACCGGGCCAGCCAGCCCGGCCCGTCGGCGTGGACGCCGGGCGGGGGAAAGGTGAGCTGCCCCGGCTCCTTCACCCCGATGGACATGGCGACGATGGCCGCCCGGACCTGCTCGGCGGTCAGCTTGGTGAACGGGGCCTTGGTGACGGTGCGGTCCACGATCGGCTTGTCGACCGGCCGCCCGTGCCGCGCGGCGACCAGCACCAGGGCGACGGCCACGCAGTACCAGCCGACCGGCGGCATGCCGGCCAGCTCGACGGCGGCGAGCAGCAGCACCAGGGCGACGAGCGCAGCGCCGACGACCCACCAGCGGGCGGCGGACGACCGCTCCCGGCGCTTGTCGAGCTGCTGCCAGGTGTGCGGGTCGTTCTTGTTGGCGGCCTCCTGCCGCAGGTGGAAGTTCTCCCGGCCGCCGACCGCCCACCAGGTCACCGACCCGACCGCCCGGGCGGCACCTCGAGGCGCGTAGAGCGCCACCTTGGCGGCGTACTTCGGGGTGCGGGTGAGGTGGTACAGGGCGGTGTGCCCGCCGTAGCCGACCGACCAGCGGGCGAGGGCGCGACGGCCCTCCTGGTTGCGCAGCACCGCGGGCACGATCGGCCGGCGGCTGTCGGTGCGGGACACGACGTCGGCGAACGTGGCCCTGCGGTCGGGGGCGTCGGCGGGCCCGCCGACCTGGTCGGCCTCGATGACGTGCCGCTCTTCGTCGTACTCGTCGAACGGGATGACGGTCATGGTCAGTACCTCCCGGATGCCTGCTCGGCCAGGTTGGACACCCGCACCGCGGCGACGTCGAGCAGCTCGCGGCGGGACATGGTGGGTTCGTCGGTCAGTTCGCGCTCGATGAACGCGGCCAGGGCGTGAAGCCCACCGGCCACGGCCCCGAGCCGCGTCAGCAGCTCGGGGCACATCTGGCAGTCGTTGTCAGCCATCAGGCGCGGCACCGCCCCGCGTGGCCGCTGGTGGCGGACAGGGCTGGAGCGAGGCCGATTTTCTCCACGCTCCAGCCGCAGCCGGTGCAGATCCCCTCGAACTTGTTGCCGAGCTGGTAGACGTAGGCGCGCTTCCCGCCTGCGGTGGTGATGTCCTTCGACGTCTGCATTGCTGCTCCTTCCGGCGGTCAGGCCGCGATGATGAGGGCGGCGACGAACAGCCACCCGATGTGCCACGACTGGTCGAGGGCGTACGCGCCGGTCCCCAACGACGGGTTGTCGTCGTGGCCCGGGCGCGGGGCGCCGAGGGTGTAGAAGCGGCCGACGCCCGCCAGCTCGGCGAGCCAGCGCAGTGGGGTGCGCCGGTCGGCGATGTAGTGGCTGGCCAGGTTGATGGCCATGCCGGCGGCGAGCGTGGTCGGCGACAGGTGCAGGTCGGTGACCAGCGCGACCAGGGCGAGGGCCGCGAGCTGGGTGAGGCCGTACGTGCTGACGTGCTTCACGCAGGCCCACCGGCCGGACCATCCGGGCTTTCCCTTGTTGTCGGCCTGGTGCTGGGTCTGGAGCCAGTGGTCGGCGACCTGGTGACCGGCGTACAGGGCGACGAACACGGCGGCGAGGTCGGCGGTGCTCATCGGCGTACCTCCTGCCGCCGCCGGCGGACGTGGAAGGCGACACCGGCCGCGGCCGCGCCGAGCCCGGCGATGATGGCGGTGGTGGTGTGCCCGGTCAGGTTGGCCGCCACGGAGACGGCCGCGAGGATGGCGGCGAGGATGCTCATCGGGGGTCTCCCTTGCGGTTGGTGGGTCGGGTGCCGGTGAACGGGCGCTTCTCGTTCACGCCCCACGTGCGCCCGGCCTTCGCCGAGCCGGTGAAGCCGCCACGGCCGGCGGACTTGAACACGTCCGGGCTGGTCGACCAGGGCTTGCGGGTGCGCTTCGGCTCGTGGCTCATCGGGCGTCCTCCCGCACCAGGTGCGCCAGCGCGGCGCCCATGCCGAGCACCGCCACGGGCAGGCACGACACGAGGGTGGTGATCCACCACGGGGCCGACGTCCACCCGGCCGCGACGAGCAGGTGATAGGCGACCTGGCCGAGCGCCCCGACGACCAGCGAGCCGATCGCCGACCACTTGGCGAACCGGCGGGCCCGGTCCGGCACCCGGCCCGACAGCCACACGTAGAGGGCGTACGCGCCGTACGTCTCCACCCCGATCGGCAGGGTGATCGCGGTGTTCAGGCTCACCGAGTCGGCGATGCCGGGCAGCGGGTGCACGACGCCGAACCCGGTGAGTCCGCCGAGTCCGACCCACCCCGACCAGATGGCCACGAACGCGGGCAGCGCGAGCAGGATCACCGGCCAGGCGACCGCCCGTCCGCGCGGCTTGTCGGCCTCCGGCGTGCCCGGGTGACCGGGTGCCGTGACCTGCTCGACCGGCTCGACGGCCGGGGCCACCGTCGCGGAGGTCGGGTCCGCCTCGACGAGCGGCGCGGACTCGGGTACGACCGGGGCCGGCAGCGGGTCCGGGCCGATCGGCTCGGCGTACCGCCACGGCTCGGGCATCCGCTCGTCGGCCGGCGACAGGTCGGTCAGCGTCTCGCGGGCCAGCTCGCGCAGGAAGTCGGACGCGTCCGGATCCGTCGCCACCTCCCGTGCCGCCGCGACGACGTCGGCGTCCGTGCCGCCGCCGGTGCCGCCGCGGGCCAGGTTGTACTCCCGCGCGGCCTCGGTCGCCCGCCGACGGGCCACGTGGACCAGGCCGCGCAGGGCCTCCGCGCGCTGCTCGTCGATGCCGAACACCTGCGCCAGCACCGAGGCGGCCGGAACGTGCCCCCACCGCTGCGCCAGGTCGCCGGCGGCCCGCACCAGCTCCGCCGGGTCGCCGGCCGCACCTGCCTTCTCCTGCGCGGACCGCTCCTGCTCGATGGACTGGCGGATGACCTCGCTGGTCTTCTCCTCCCGCAGTAGGGCGAGCAGCTCGTCCGCCTTCGGGGCGCCGATGCGGAACTCGCGCATGAGCCGGTTTCGCGACGGGAGCACCTGACCATCGGGCAGATCCAGCTTCCGCGCGGCGGGCAGCAGCTCGTCGACGGGCTGCGGGTACTTCGTGCCGTTGATGGCGGGGGCGGTCATCGGGTCAGCTCCTTCGCGCAGTTCTGGACGTGCTCCGTCATGGCCTTCTTCAGCGCCTCGGCGGTGATGCCGTCAGGGATGACGAGCAGGCCGCACGCCTTGCAGGTCCAGAGGGTCATCGGGTCAGCTCCTTCGGGCGCTCGACGGCCGCGCGGGCGGCCTGCTGGGCGCGGATCTCACGGGCGGTCGCGTTGGCGTGGCTCTCGCTGCTGTGACGACCCAGCCAGAACGGCGTGAGCATCACGGCCGGACCACCCACCAGCACGGCGACCAGGGTCAAGGCGGCGGTGTCGGTCATCAGGACTCCCGAGCGGTCGGGTAGCGGAACACGAAGCCGCACGTGCGGCTCAGGTGAAGCGGGGCACCCGCCCGGTAGGCGGTCAGGCCCGCCGCGTGGATCGCGGCCGTGGCGCCCGGCTCGTGGCGGGCGCAGCAGTAGACGGAGGCGTCGAGCGAGCCGTGCAGAAGCCCACCAACCGCCGAGTACGCCTCGATGCGCACCTCGGCGAGCTGACCGCAGCCGGCCCACACCATGCGGCGGTTCACCGCGCGGCCCAGCTCGTCGAGACGCACATGCCGCCGGCGCCCACCTGGCCACCGGTGCACGGGTTGTCGTGGTGGTTCTGCATGAACGCGAGCCCGGCCAGGGCCGTGCACACCATCACGGTGCGCACGACCAGGCGGTTAATCCGGGCGGCCATCAGCGGTTGCCGCCGTCGACCAGGTCGGCGCCGGCGAGCAGCGCGGCGGCCAGGGCGCGGGCCTGCGCGGGCGTGCCCGTCCAGCCGCCCGTGTCCAGCGACCCGTGGTACTGGCCCTCGGCGCCCTCGGCCACGGTCATCACGAGGCGGGCGGGGTCAGCGGGCTCGCCGGCCTCGGTGCTCGACTCGATGTAGACGCTGACCGTCGCCGGGCGGGGGTGGAAGTGCTGCGGGTCCAGCGCGGTGATCTCGGCCAGGTTCCGCTCGTGCACCAGACCGATGGAGAAGCCGTCCTCCTCGGTGATCTGTCCCCGGTGGTCGTTGGAGCACCACGGCGGGCAGCCGGTGCGGATGGCCTGGGCGAGCTGGGCGACGCCGGACGGGTTGACGGCGGCGGCGCGGCCAGTCAGCTCGACGTCCCGGCGGATGGCGGCCAGGTCGGTGGTGTCGGCGTCGATGATGCGCGACGACGCGGGGACGGGTGCGGTGGCGAAGATGGTCATGTGACCAGCCCTTCTAGGGAGGGAGGCAGTGAGGCTTCGCGCTGGAATCGCTCACCCTCACATCTGTGTTTGCCAGACAACCACAGGGTCCAACGTGGCGATCGTCGTCGGCGCGGTGCTGCTGCTGGCCCGATGGGCGCGCGCCGGCCCGCGTACCGCTGCCGGGCTGTGCGTGCTCGCGCTCGTCGGCTTCGTCATCCTGGTACGGCCGTCACCGAGTGTGGTGCGGGCCGCGGCGATGGGCGCGATCGGGCTCGCCGCGTTGGCCGCCGGCCGGTCCCGGGCGGCGTTGCCCGCGCTGGCCGCCGCGATCGCCGCTCTGGTGCTGCTCGACCCGGAGCTGGCCGGCGACCCGGGCTTCGCGTTGTCGGTCTGCGCCACCGGCGGGCTGCTGCTGCTCGCCCCGGGCTGGCGGGACGCGTTGCGTCGCCGTGGCGTACCGGTGGGGCTGGCCGAGGCGCTGGCGGTGCCGGCGGCCGCGCAGCTCGCCTGCGGTCCGGTGATCGCCGGGATGTCCGCGACGGTCAGCCTGGTGGCGGTGCCGGCGAACCTGTTGGCGGTGCCGGCCGTCGCGCCGGCCACGGTGCTCGGTGTGCTCGCCGCGGTGCTGTCGCCGGTGTGGCCCGGCGGTGCCGAGTTCCTCGCCTGGGTGGCGAGTTGGCCGGCCCGCTGGTTGGTGGCCGTGGCGGCCCACGGGGCGGTGCTGCCGGCCGGGACCCTGCCGTGGGTCGGCGGGGTGGTCGGCGCCCTGCTGCTGGTGGCCGTGAGCGTGGCGCTGCTGCTCGCCACCCGCCGCCGTCGGGCCCGGCGCCTGGTCGCGGCCGTCGTGGTGGCGGTGGTGCTGGG
>NZ_CADEAU010000055.1 GCF_902825405.1 Micromonospora maritima
GGGGCCGGGGCGGGCTTGCGCGGGCTCGGGGCCGGCTTGCGCGGGGCGGAACCGCCCGACGCCGAGCCGACCGGCCGGGGCAGGATCATGGTGCTGTCGCTGGTCGGCTGGCCACCCGGACGGAAGACGGGCTCCGGGCGCGGTCGGGGCGACGGCCGCCGCTCGTCCCGCTGGTTGTCGGCGGCGGGGGTGCCGCCGGCAGGCTGCCCGCCGGCCTGCTCCGGCAGGCGGGGCGCCATCACGCTGCCCAGCACCGGCGCGTCCACCTGCTCGAACTGCTGGAGCGCGGCGGTGATCTCGCTGCTCCGGGTCCGCCCGCTCTCGATCACGAGGATCACGCCGTCGACGTGCCGGGCGAGGGCCTGCGCCTCGACGGCCTGGGTGGGCCGGGCGGTCTCGATCAGCACGTGGTCGAACCGGTCGGCGAGCTCGTCGAGGATCGCCAGCATGCTGGCGACCGGCAGCTCCACGTCGGTGTCCAGGTCGCCGGGCAGCAGGACGCGCAGCGTGTTCAGCCCGGACGCGGGGGTGAGCGCGGCGAGCGCGCCGACGTCGTGGCGCAGCACGTCGGCGAGGGTGTGCCGCGGCTTCGTCCCGCCGAACATGGCGGTCAGCGGAGAGTCGGGCCGGGTGGTGACGACCGCGACCTGCGCGCCGGTGCGGGCGTACGCGGCGGCCAGGTTGCCGGCGACGAAACCTGCCGCCGGACCGGGCGAGGTGTCGGTGAGCAGCAGTTGGCGACCGCGACCCGGCCGTGGCTCCGGCATGATCGAGAGCAGCACGTTGCGCAACCGGCCGAGTTCACGCGAGACCCGGTGGGTGGGCGGCAGGATGCTGAGCGCCGGCGCGCGCGGCGGCAGCTCCAGCAGCGTCGCCAGGCCGGTGCGGGCGGTCACGTCGCGGCCGCGGCGGACGCGGGTGTCGAGCCGGTCCAGGGCCAGGGCGAGCACGATGCCGAAGAGCAGCCCGGCGCCCATCCCGCTGGCCAGGTTGAGCGTGCGGTTCGGTGAGCTGGGCTTCCGGGGCAGGGCCGCGTCGGAGATGATCTGGCCCGGGTCGGGCGCGTTGTCCTGCAGCGGGCTGAGCCGCTCGTTGAGCCGGGTCAGCTGGTTGGTGTAGACCTGCTTGCTGGCCTCGGCCTGCGCCCGGGCGGCGGAGTTGGCCGGCGCCGCGGCGATCTTGCCGGCGGTCGCGGTCAGCTGCTTGTTGACCTCGGCGATCTGCTGGGTGATCGAGGTGATCTCGTTCTCCACCGCCTTGGTCGCGGTGGCGAGCCGCAGGTCGAGGTACGCCTGCGCGAAGGAGTGCGAGCCGTTCTGCGCGGCCTGCGGCGTGGTGCCCTCGTACGCGATCTGGAGCACCTGGCTGTTCGGCGGCACGGTGACCGACAGCGACCGCACCAGGTCCTCCTTGCTGGTGCTGGTCTTCAGCAGGGCGCGCGCCCGCTCGGCCACCACCAGGGAGCGGACCACCTGCGCCTCGGTGTCGAGGTTGACCTTGGTGCCCGGCACCGCGTCCGGACCCACCTGGCGCACCAGCACCGAGGTGGTGGAGGTGTAGGTGGGTGTCTGCAGTTGGGTGACGAGCAGGCCCGATCCGATGCCGAGCAGGGCGGCGAGCGCGAGGATCCACCACCGGCGGCGAAGCCACTCGAGGTAGGACATCAGCGTGGGCCCGTCCGCGTCGTGCTGCACATCGGGGCGGTGAGGTGAGGGCATCGGAGTGTGTCGCTCCCTTTCGACCGGACCGGCCAGTCAGCCGTGGGACGTCCGCGCCACGGTGAATTCTGAGTCTCCCTGATCGGAGCGGAGAGTGGAAGTCGCCGAGGGTCCGCCACTTCTGCCCGGAGGGTGCCGGGACGATAATGCACTGGTGCGCTTCTGCTATCACATCCAGAGTCACCGTTCGCCCGACCAGCTGACCAGGCTGGTGCATGCGGTGAAGCGGTACAGTCCGGACAGTATCGTGCACATCAGCCATGACGTGAACGGGGCTCCGCTCGACCTCTCCGAGCTGCGCACACTACGCGACGTGACGGTCCAGTACCACGAGGGTGGTTATGGCGACTTCAGTCACGTCGATCGCTACATGGCGGCCGTGGACTGGCTGAACGGTGAGGGTGTTCAGGTCGACTGGCTGGTGAACATCACCGGTCAGGACTACCCGATCCGTCCGCTCGACCAGGCGGAGGCCGAACTGGTCGCCTCCGGCGCCGACGGGTTCATGGAGTACTGGGACGCGTTCGGCCCGGAGAGCCACTGGCCGCAACGTCGGGTCCGGTCCCGCTACCACTTCCAGCACCGCCGGCTGCGCGGGCTCAGCCCGCGGGCCAAGAAGCTGCTCCGGCCGGTGCAGGCGGTCAACCGGATCCAGCCGCTGATGCGGGTGCACGTGTCGTACGGGCTGGTGGTGGGCCGGCGGGCCCGCACTCCGTTCGGGCCCGACCTGCGGCTGCACGGCGGATCGGCGTTCTCGTCGCTGACCTGGCCGGTGGTGGCCTACCTGCGGGAGTACTTCGACCGGCGGCCGGACGTGGTCGACTACTTCCGACACTGCCTCTCCCCGGTGGAGGCGGTCTTCCAGACCATCGTGTGCAGCGCGGACCGGTTCAACCTGGTGCCCGACTGCAAGCGCTACTTCGACTTCCGGAACAGCACGTTCAACCACCCGAAGTCGCTCACCGCCGACGATCTGCCCCGGGCGCTGGCCAGCGGCGCCCACTTCGCCCGCAAGTTCGACTACGAGCGCAACCCGGAACTGCTCGACGTCCTCGACGCCCACCTGGCCGCGGCGGCGACCCCGAGGGCCTGACCGACTCCGGCGGGCCGGTGACCGGCCCGCCGGACCGGCCGCTCAGCGGTAGTCGTACCGCCGACGCAACGGCCAGGTCATCGCGCCGACCATCCGGCGGCGGCCGGGCGCGTACTCCCGACGCCACTTCTCGTCCAGGCTGAGCGCGATCGGCCCGGAGCGCATCCGGATCCGTCCGCCTGCGACCGCGTGCGACCCGGCCTGCTCGAACTCGGTGCCGTGCAGGAACGACAGCGGGTCGACCTGCCCGGTCACGTCGGCCGTGAGCGCGGCGATCCGGCCCAGCTCAGCCCGGGGGTCGCGGACCAGGTCCTCGTACCGGACGACCACCCGCGGGACGCCGGACCGGGCGAGCGACGAGATCATCGCGTTGACGGTGACCCAGCGCCGGGCGGTCAGCCGGGCCGAGCGCTGGTTCATCCGGCCCTTGGTGGAGGTGCCCTCGGGCAGCTCGACGAGCTGGCTCCAGGAGTAGGCCACCCCACGCGGGTCGCGGAGGATGTGCACCAGCCGCAGGTCGATCTCCGGCGCACGGGCCAGGATGTACGCCAGCGAGGGGCGTTTGGTCGAGTCGACCACCACCTTGGCGCCGGACACGTCGGCGATCGCCCGGTAGAGCTTGGTGATCAGGGCGGTGTAGCGCTCCAGGTCCTGCCGGAAGCCCGGCACGACCCGGGCCCCCTTGATCATCGGCACCTTGCCGGTGGCGTCGACCCGACGTTGCAGGGCGCGTACCTCCTGCACGTCGATGTTCGCCCAGCCGCCGTACGCGCGCCGGCCGACCTCACCCCAGAACGGGCACTCGTCGAAGTGCTCCCCGCAGGCGCAGCGGAAGTTCCGTTCCACCCCGGACTGCCAGAGGTAGAACAGCTCGCCGACGTCGCAGTGGTCGACGAACTGGCCGAGCATCAGGTCGAGCAGGGTGGAACCGCTGCGCGGCATCCCGCAGACGTAGAGCACCGTCACCCGGTCGGTGCCGGACGGAGCGCCCGCCCCGGAACCGTCCGCTGGCTGCTGGGCCGTCATCGATCGCTTCTCCTCGTCCCCGGTGGATGTCAAGCGGCAGTGTAGGCGCGATCGGAGGAGCCGGGGATTGGCGGAATGCGTGAAGGAATCCGGCCGGCAGGACGTGAATCGTGACTCCCACTTCTGTTCCGCGTGCGGTGCCGTTAGATTGTTCCGGCGCTCAGCTGACCGTCCCACGGAAGTGGCACGGGTGTGTGGTGGGGAGGCGGTTGGAGACGTGGAGCCCGGTGAAGTCATGCTCGTGGGTTCCAGTGGCGGGCACCTTGCCCAGCTGCTGGCGCTCGCACCCTGGTACCGCAACCGCGCGCGTTCCTGGGTGACCTTCGACACCCCGGACGCGCGTTCGCTGCTCGACGGGGAGCAGGTCGTGTGGGCCTACCACCCGACCACCCGCAACGTGAAGAACCTGGCCCGGAACATGCTGCTCGCGGTCCGGACGCTCAAGCGCCGCAACGTCGACGCGGTGGTCACCACCGGCGCCGGTGTCGCGCTGCCGTTCGTCGTGATGGCGCGACTGCGCGGGATCCCCACCGTCTACATCGAGGTGTACGACCGGATCGACAGCCCCACGCTCACCGCCCGGCTCTGCCGCCCGTTCCTCTCGGCGATGCTGGTGCAGTGGGAGGAGCAACGCCGCTTCTACCCCGACGGCACCGTGGTGGGGAATCTGCTGTGACCTCCTTCATCCCCCGGCAGCGGCAGACCGAACCGGAGCCGGACACCGTGCTGGTCATGGTCGGCACCGACGTGCACAAGTTCGACCGGCTGGTCGGCTGGCTGGAGCGCTGGTGGACCGCCCGCGCCGACGGTCCGCGACAGGTCCGGCTGGTCCTCCAGTACGGCAGCAGCACCCCGCCGAACCTGCCGGACGCGGTGCCGTTCCTGGCCCACGACGAGTTGCAGCGGGCGATCGCCGAGGCCGACGTGGTGGTCTGCCACGGCGGGCCGGCCACCATCACCGAGGCCCGGCGCAACGGCCACCTGCCGATCGTGGTCCCGCGCGACCCCGCCCACCACGAGCACGTCGACAACCACCAGCAGCTCTTCTCCCGCCGGCTCGGCTCCGCCGGCATGGTGCGGCTGGTCGAGACCGAGGCCGACCTGGTCGATGCGCTCGACAAGGCGCTCGTCGACCCGTCGACCTTCCGGCTGGACGCCGACCCGGACCGCCCCGACCCCCGCGCCGCCGCGGCGGCGCGGGTCGGCCAGATCGTCGAGGACCTGGTACGCCAGCGTGCGTCGGGACGACGCCGGTGGTGGCGGTGACCGCGCCGGTCCGTGTGCTCTTCGTCGGCGGCCTCGGACGCAGCGGCTCCACCCTGCTGGAGCTGATCCTCGCCCAGCACCCCGACGTCTGTGCCGTGGGCGAGGTGGTGCACCTCTGGGAGCGGGCCCTCGGTGGCGACGAACGCTGCGGCTGTGGCGAGCGCTTCACGGTCTGCGGCTTCTGGCAGCAGGTCGGCGACCACGCGTTCGGCGGCTGGCACGCGGTCGACCGGGACGAGGTGCTGGCGCTCAAGGCCGAGGTCGACCGGACCCGGCACATCCCCCAGCTGGCCCGGGGTGACCTGCCGGCCGAGCAGTTGGCCGCCGTGCGTCGGTACGCCGACCTCTACACCCGCATCTACCGGGCGGCGACCGAGGTCACCGGTGCCGAGGTGGTGGTGGACTCCAGCAAGCACGCCTCGACGGCGTTCGCCCTGCGGTGGGCGCCGGATCTCGACCTGCGGGTGGTGCACCTGGTCCGGGACAGCCGGGCGGTCGCCTACTCCTGGGCCAAGCAGGTCCGCCGGCCCGAGGTGGTGGACGGCGAGGCCTTCATGCCGACCTTCTCCCCGTTCACGGTGAGCAGCCTGTGGACCGCGCAGAACGCCGCGTTCCACCTGCTCGCCCAGCGGGCGCCGGTGGTCCGGCTGCGCTACGAGGACTTCACCGCCGACCCGCGCGGCACCGTCACCCGGGTACGCCGGTTCGCCGGCCTGACCGACACCCCGGACGCGCTGCGGGTCCTCGACGAGCCGCCGATGCCGCTGGTCCGGGCGCACAGCATCGCCGGCAACCCGCTGCGGTTCAGCGCGGGTCCGCTGAAGGTGCGACCGGACAACGCCTGGCGGGAGAACCTGCCGACGCGCAGCCGGGCCGTGGTCAGCGCCGCGACGCTGCCCCTGCGCCTGCGCTACGGATACCTCGGCGGTGGCCGAACCAACAGCACGGAGGCGTCGTGACCGGGAGCAACCCACCGCAGGTGACCGCCGTGGTCCCGACCCGGGACCGGCCGGTGCTGCTACGCGCCGCCCTCGACGCGATCCTGGGCCAGGACTACCCGGGCGGGATCGACGTGGTGGTCGTCTACGACCAGTCCGAGCCCGACCTCACCCTGGCCGAGGACCCCCGGATCCGGGTGATCACGAACAGCCGTACCCCCGGCCTCGCGGGTGCCCGCAACACCGGCATCCTGGCCGCGCGGGGTGAGCTGGTGGCGTTCTGCGACGACGACGACGAGTGGCTGCCGGGCAAGCTGGCCGCCCAGGTCGCCGCGTTGGAGTCGACGGCGGACGGTGCGTTCGTCAGCTGCGGCATCCGGGTCGACTACGACGGTCGCCAGGTCGACCGCTCGCTGACGATGGACCGGGTGCCGCTGGCGTCGCTGCTGCGGGACCGGCACACCGAGCTGCACCCGTCCACGTTCCTGATCCGGCGGGACGCGCTCGTCGACGCGATCGGGCTGGTCGACGAGGAGATCCCGGGCAGCTACGCGGAGGACTACGAGTTCCTGCTCCGGGCCGCCCGGCACGCGCCGCTGGTCAACCTGACCGAGCCGTACGTGACGGTGCGCTGGCACAAGCGGTCGTACTTCGCCCAGCGGTGGGAGACCATCTCCACCGCGTTGCAGTGGCTGCTGGAGCGCTACCCCGAGTTCGCCACGGTGCCGGCGGGCGAGGCCCGGGTCGCCGGGCAGATCGCCTTCGCCCAGGCCGCGATGGGCAACCGCCGGGAGGCCGTCCGCTGGGCCCGCCGCACGCTGGCCGGCAACCCGAAGGAGGCCCGCGCCTACCTGGCGCTCGCCGTGGCCAGCAAGGCCGTGGACCCCGACCGCGTCCTGCGTACGCTGCACAAGCGCGGCCGGGGCATCTGACCGGAACTGCTCAGGCGGACGCCGAGCACCAGGCGCGCCAGGCGTCCTTGCTCGGCTGGTCGGTGAGCCGGAAGTCTCCGCCGGACACCTGGTAGTCGTAGTACGCCACCCAGAGCGGGCGCTGCCCGTTCAGGTAGGTGCTCATCGACCGGATCCAGGCGGCGCGTCCGGTGCCGCTGTCCCCGGCGATCCGCACGCTGCCGGTCTCGGCGAGCCCCCAGGGCTTGCCGAGCTCCTTCGACTTGCTGATCATCGGCCCGAAGACCTTGGCCGGCTCGGTGTAGCGGTTGTACTTGCCGCCGCTGTTGTAGCAGTCCCAACCGAGCACGTCGACGACGTCGCCGCCCGGGTAGTAGTCGGTGAAGCTGCGCCGGGAGTTCGGGTTCAGCGTCCAGCACATCAGGATCAGCGTCGCCCGCAGCCGCGGGTTCTGGGCCCGGTCGGCGAGGCCGGCCACCCGGCGCCAGGCGGCCCGGAACTGGGCGGTGGTGTAGTTGCCGCTCTCGACGTCGTTCTCCGGCTCGTGGAAGTACGACCAGTAGACGTCGTGGTCGCGCGGGATCGAGGCGAACCACTGCGTCAGCCGGGCGTCGTGCTTGCCGGCCGCGACCTCCGCCGGCGGGGCCTTGAAGGAGACCACCACGGTCCGGTTGACCACGTCGGCGCGGCTGCCCGACCAGGCGGGCGGCAGACCCGGGTAGAACACCCGGACCATCCGCAGCGGTCCGTAGGTGCGGTCGGAACGGGCCACCCCGGCGCTGAAGCTCTCGCCGCCGACCAGGTGGATGCTCGCTCCGGGCAGGGTGGCCCGGGGCGCCGGGAACGGCTGGAAGCCGGGCTTCGCCGACGGGGACTGGCCGGGCGAGAGGCTCGGGTTGGCGCCGAGCCCGGCGACCCCGCCGGTCGGCCGGGCGGAGAGGGAGGCCGCCGCGCTGGGCGTGGACGCGACGCTTCCCGGCCCGTTCGCCTCCGGGGCCGGCTGCCGCGCGGGTTCCCGCTCCTGGGTGACGGCGACGGCGACGGTCGTGCTGAGCAGGACGACGGTCGCGGTGACGGCGACCAGCCAGCCGCGCCGGTAGAGGCGGCGGGGCCGCCGCCCCGGAGGCGGGGGTGGGGCCGGATGGGCATCGCGGACAGGGGCGATCGACGGTCCGAGTCCCATGATCCTCCTCCGGATCGGCGTGTCGGCTGTCTCCCGGCTCAGCGCCGGCTTCACCTCGTAGTGCAACGAGCGAGGCGGCGGGCCGGTGCGGTGACCGTCACAGCAGCCGGTCGATGGCCTTCAGCAGCTGCTCGGCGTGCTCCGGCCGGCAGACGAGCAGGTCGGGCAGGCGGGGGTTGGCGGCGTTGTAGCGCAGCGGCGACCCGTCGATCCGGGACGCGTGCATCCCGGCACCGAGCGCCACCGCCACCGGGGCGGCGGAGTCCCACTCGTACTGACCGCCGGCGTGCACGTACGCGTCGGCCTGGCCGGTCACCACCGCGCAGACCTTGACGCCGGCGGAGCCCATCGGCACCGCCTCCGCGCCGAGGTCCTCGATGAGCTGGGGGACGAACGCGGGCGGCCGGCTGCGGCTGACCGCGATCCGCAGCGGACCGTCGACGGCGGCGGGCGTGGGCTCGCCCGTGCCCAGGATCAGCGGGGTGCCGTCCGGGCCGGTCCGCGCCGGCATGCCGACGGCGCCGGCGGTCAGGCCGCCGTCCGGGCCGGCCGAGCGTTCCCAGAGAGCCACGTGGACGGCCCAGTCGGTGCGCCCCTCCTCGGAGAACTCCCGGGTGCCGTCCAGCGGGTCGATGATCCACACCCGGTCGGCGTCGAGGCGGGCCGCCCGGTCGCCGGTGGAGAAGTCCTGTCGGGAGTCCGCCTGCTCCTCCGAGAGCACCGCGTCGGCCGGCCGGTAGCGGGTCAACGCGGCCAGCATCAGCTCGTGCGAGGCCTGGTCGCCGGCGTCCTTGAGCGCCCGCGGGTCGGCGAAGCCCTGGCCGGCGCGCAGCGCGGTCAGCGCCTCGCCGGCGCGGCCGGCCAGCCACCGCGCGAAGGCCTGATCGTCGAGCCGGTCGATGTCGTCGGACACCTTGCCATCCACCACCTTGTCTGATGTCGACGGGCGGCCGGCGGGTGCCCGCCGCCCGGACCGCACCATCTTGGCCGGTCGGGCGAGTGGACAACAAGTACGGGGGCCGAAACGGTACGGCCGGCCCACCGAGTTCTGCCCGCATGTTGAACTTCGCGTGTATGCCGGTCGGGCCGCCTGATGCAGGCCCTAGGCTCTGCGCATGACCGCCGAGCAGCTGATCTCCTTCGCCCGTGGGGCTCCTTCGCTGGACATCGTCGATGTCGAGGGGCTCAAGGCCGCCGCCGTCCGCGCCTTCGACGCCGACCCCGCCGGGGTCACGGCGTACGGCACCTCCGTCGGTTACCCGCCCCTCCGCCGCTGGATCGCCGAGAAGCACGGTGTCGAGGCGGACCAGGTGCTGGTCACGAACGGCTCGCTGCAGGCCGACGCGTTCCTCTTCGACCACCTGGTGCGGCGCGGCGACGCGGTGGTGGTCGAGCGCCCCACGTACGACCGCACGCTGCTCAACCTCCAGCAGATGGGCGGCGAGGTGCACGGCGTGACCATCCAGCCGGACGGCCTGGACACCGCCGAGCTGCGCAAGCTCCTGGAGTCCGGGGTCCGGCCGAAGCTGGCCCACGTGATCCCGAACTACCAGAACCCGGCCGGCGTGACGCTCTCCCTGGAGAAGCGCCGTGAGCTGCTCGACCTCGCCGCCGAGTACGAGTTCACGATCTTCGAGGACGACCCGTACGCGGACATCCGCTTCCGGGGCGAGCCGCTGCCCTCGATGCTGTCGATGGACAGCCGCGGCGTGGTGGTGCACGCGTCCAGCTTCACCAAGACGGTCTGCCCCGGCGTCCGGGTCGGCTACCTGGTCGGCCCGGCGGAGCTGATCGCGGCGATCGCCAAGCGGGCCACCAACCTCTACATCTCGCCGGGCATGGTGGCCCAGGCGATCGTGCACCAGTTCTGCGTCTCCGGGTCGATCGAGCAGTCGATCCGGACGGTCCGCACGGCGCTCGGCGAGCGCGCCACGGTGCTGGCCGAGTCGCTGCGCCGGCACATCCCGGAGGCCCGGTTCGTCGAGCCGGACGGTGGCTACTTCCTCTGGGTCGAGCTGCCGGAGGACGTCGAGGTCGACCGGCTGGCGCCGGCCGCCGCCGAGCGCGGCGTCGCGGTGGTGAAGGGCAGCGACTTCATGGTCGACGGCGGCCGGCACGCGCTGCGGTTGGCGTACTCCGCCGTGACGGCGGACCGGATCGACGAGGGTGTTCGGCGGCTCGCTGAGGCGATGGCGGCGGTTCGCGGCTAGTTTTCTGTCGGGTTTTTGACAGAACGGCCCTGCCGGCCGGCTCGGCTCTCCCGCTGGGCCGGCCGGCGGCCCACAATGCTGCGAGCGCCGCTCACCTTTTCCTGGTGACCGGCCCGCACTCCCGGGCGCCAACCGGCCGCCCCGGGCCCGGGCCGACGGCGCGCCCAGGCATCACTCCCGCCCCCAAGGGGTGCCGGGTGGGCCGTGTCGCCCCTCACCCCCCTGACGCGGCCCGGCCCGCCCGGCGCCACACCGCGTGACCCCCGTCGCAGCCGCGTGCCCGCGCCCGCGTCCGCCCGTGTAGCGCCCGCTCCCGGTCGGCGTAACCTGCAAGCCGCAGCTTCGAGGAGAGGGGGCGAGAGATGACGGACCGGGTGGCACGCGACCGCACCGCCGGGGAGGACGGCGGCCGGGCAGTCCGGCCACGCGCCTGGGCCGCCCCGGTGCGCGCGATGTCCCGCATCCTCAACGCCGACGGCTCCCCGCGTACGCCCCAGCCGGCCGGTCCCGGCCGCAGCGGCATCGTCGACTGCGGGCTCTACGTCGACGGCGAGCGTCGGCCGGGCCGCCCGCAGTACGCCGAGGCCCTGGCCGCGGCCCGCCGGGAGCGGGACGGCTTCGTCTGGCTCGGCCTGCACGAGCCGGACCTGACCGAGATGACCGAGATCGCCGCCACCTTCGGGCTGCACGAGCTGGCCGTGGAGGACGCGGTCAAGGCCGAGCAGCGCCCCAAGCTGGAGCACTTCGGGGAGATCGTCTTCCTGGTGCTGCGCACCGCCCGCTACTGCGAGCACACCGAGCTGACCGAGAACTCCGAGGTGGTGGAGACCGGTCAGGTGATGCTCTTCATCGGGCCGAACTTCGTGATCAGCGTCCGGCACGGCGACGCCTGCCGGCTCTCGCCGGTCCGGGCCGACCTGGAGGCCAAGCGGGACCTGCTCCGGCAGGGGCCGTGGGCGGTCGCGTACGCGATCACCGACCGGGTGGTCGACCTCTACCTGGAGGTCGCCGACCGGCTGGAGGACGACCTCGACGTGCTGGAGGCGGACGTCTTCGACCGCCAGAGCAGCGGCCGGATCCAGCGGATCTACCAGATGAAGCGGGAGCTGGTCGAGTTCAAGCGTGCGGTGGTGCCGTTGCAGCGCCCGCTGCTCACGCTCACCTCCCAGGTCAACCGCGCCGTCCCGCAGGAGGTACGCCGCTACTTCCGGGACGTGCAGGACCACCTCAGCCGCACGGTCGAGCAGGTGAACTCCTACGACGACCTGCTCAACTCGATCCTCCAGGCCCGGCTGGCGCAGGTCACCGTCGACCAGAACAACGACATGCGCAAGATCGCCGCCTGGGCCGCGATCGGTGCGGTGTGGACGGCGATCGCCGGCATCTACGGCATGAACTTCGACAACATGCCCGAGTTGAAGTGGACGTACGGCTATCCGGGCATCTGGGCCGTCAACCTGGCCCTGTCGTTCGTCCTCTACCGCTGGTTCCGCCGCAACGGCTGGCTCTGAGGGCGGCGGGCGGTCCGGACGCGGAGGCGCCGGCCACGCGGGACGTGCCCACGTGCCGGCGCTGCTCCGACGGCCGGTTCCGGCTCAGCGGCGACCGCTGGCCTTGGCGGCGCTCCGACCGTTCTGCGTGGCCTTGGTGATGTCGTCGGCCGGACGGCCGCTGACGTCCCGAGCGCCCTCGGCCACCGAGGGGACCTTGCTGTTCGGGTGGATCACCGGGTCACCGGCGGGGGCGGTGGTCGACGAGCTGCTGCCGTTGGCCACGGCGGAGCTGCCGGCGCCGGTCGGGCCGGCCTGGGTCACCTTCGCGCTCGCGTCCGGGGTCTCCACCACGATCGTGTCCACGCCCTCGCGCATCGGCTCCAGCTTGTCCTGGCCGGTCGTGCCGAGCGTGCCGGTCGGGTCGTACTCGGCCCACTCCTGCTGCTCGCGGCGGCGGCGCATGGCCATCGCCCCGGCCAGGCCGGCCACCGTGCCGGCGATCAGCAGGCCGGTGGTCATGCCCCGCGACCTGCGCTGCTTCTTCTTGCCCACCTTCATGTTCTTCGCCTTCTTCGTCATCGCGGACTGCTTCGCCGCCACGGCCCGGCGACCGGTCGACGCCTTGCCGGCGGCCTCGGCCCGCGCGTTGCGCACGGCCAGGACCACCGGGGCGAGAGCGGCGACGCTCGACGCGACCCCGCTCGATGCCCGATCCCGGACCAGGACGGCGGTGGGTGCGACGGCGACCCGGGCTGCCTGGACCCGCGGACCGACAGTGGCCCCGGCACCCTTCGCCGCGTGCGTGGCGGCCTGCCGCAGGTGACCGATGCCCTGGTTCAGCTCGGCCTTCGCGAGCTGGCCCTGGGTCTTTCGCCGCCCGATTCCAAACACGGTCCCACCTCCTGGGAGTTGTTCCTTCGTCATCCTCCACCTTCGGATGCCTCCGCATGGCCAGATCGGGCACATGGGAGGATCCGCAAGGAACTGACCAACGAGTGAGGAGTACCCGTGGCCGAGGCTGTCTACGCCACCTTGCACACCAACGCCGGCCCGATCCGGCTGGAGCTCTTCCCGAACCACGCGCCGAAGACCGTCCGCAACTTCGTGGAGCTGGCCGAGGGCACCCGGGAGTACACCGACCCGCGGACCGGTCAGCCGGGCAGCGGGCCCTACTACGACGGCACCGTCTCGCACCGCGTGATCAGCGGCTTCATGGTCCAGATGGGCGACCCGACCGGCACCGGGCGCGGCGGCCCGGGCTACACGTTCGCCGACGAGTTCCACCCGGAGCTGCGCTTCGACCGGCCGTACCTGTTGGCCATGGCGAACGCCGGTCCGGGCACCAACGGCTCGCAGTTCTTCATCACCGTGGGCCCGACCCCGCACCTCAACAACCGGCACACCATCTTCGGTCAGGTGGCCGACGAGCAGTCCGCGAAGGTGGTCGACTCGATCGCCAACACCCCGACCGGGCCGAGCGACCGGCCGCTGCAGGACGTGGTGATCGAGCGGGTCGAGATCGAGCGGCAGCCGTCCTGAGCGTCACGCGGGTACCTTTGCTCGCATGACTGAGCGCTCCGGGCAGGCAGGTGACGCCACCGAGGGGCCGGTGCCGACCACTCCGGTCTGCTACCGGCATCCCGATCGGGAGACGTACATCCGGTGCACCCGCTGTGACCGGCCGATCTGCCCGGAGTGCATGCGGGACGCCTCCGTGGGCCACCAGTGCCCGGAGTGCGTCGCCGAGGGACGCCGCACCGTGCGGCCGGCGCGCACCGCCTTCGGAGGCGGTGCCGCCGGCCGCGAGGGGTACGTCACCAAGGCCCTGATCGCGCTGAACGTGCTGGTCATGCTGATCTCCATCGCCTCCGACCGGGGCGGTGACGCGGCCGCGGGCGGTTCCGGCTTCGGTGGCCTGATGGGTGGCTCGACGCCGCTGACCAACTGGGGCGCCGTGCTCGGCCAGGCGATGTTCCCCGACGGCACGGTCGGCGGGGTGGCCGAGGGCCAGTGGTACCGCCTGGTCACCGCGATGTTCCTGCACTACGGCCTGGTGCACCTGCTGCTCAACATGTGGGCGCTCTGGGTGCTCGGCCGGACCCTGGAGGCGGTGCTCGGGCCGCTGCGCTTCCTGGCGCTCTACCTGATCGCCGGGCTCGGCGGCAACGTGGCGGTCTATCTCTTCAGCGCCCCGAACCAGCCCGCCGTCGGCGCGTCGACGGCCATCTTCGGCCTGTTCGCCGCCATCTTCGTCATCATGCGCCGGCTGGGCCGGGACACCTCGGCGATCGTGCCGATCCTGGTGATCAACCTGATCTTCACCTTCACCGTGCCGGGCATCTCCGTGGCCGGGCACCTCGGTGGGCTGGTGGTCGGCGCGGTGATGGCCCTGATCCTGGCGTACGCCCCGCGGATGCGACGGACCGTCTTCCAGGCGGCGGGCGGCGCGATCCTGCTGGTCGCCCTGATCGGCCTGGCCGTCGTCCGCACCGCCACGCTGCTCGGCTGACCCGTCGCGCCTGCCCGCGGGCAGGTCGTCTTCGAGGCCGTGATGCGGCCCTTCGGGTGTGGCCCTTCGGGCGTGTCGTGTCTCGGGCGGCAGTGGACCAGAGAGCGATATACCGCTCAGTCATAAATATGACCAGGCGGTATATCGCTTTTCAGCGATGGTCCGTCCCTGGACGCTCCCGCTCCGGCGGCTGCCACCACCCTTCCGTCGCCCGGCCCGGCCCGGCTTGCCCCGGCCCGGCCTGCATCGATCGGTGTGCGGCTCAGCGCGCGGCGGCGCGGGCGGCGGTGAGCGCGGCGGCCACCTCGTCCAGCGGCGCGTCCAGGTCGCGCCGGCCGTACAGGTGCAGCGACTCCCCGGCGTCGATCTCCAGCGTCTCGGCGGTGAGCCCGCGGCGGCTGCGCCGGTCCAGCCGGATCGCCTCCACGGTCGCCCAGGGCAGCCGGCGACGCCCGGCGAACCCCCGGATCACGGTGATCCCCTCCTGGTCCACGGCGAGCCGGACCGGCGCGACGACGTCGCGCAGCGCCCAGGCGAGCAGCCCGGCGGCGGCCAGGCCGGCGAGCGCCGGGCGGACCGGGTCCCCGGCGGCGAGCAGCAGGCCCAGGGCCAGCAGGAGCAGCGCGCCGAGCGCCTTGACCACGGGCGACGCGCGTGGCACCCGCCACTGCCGGGCCGGTGACGACTGTGGATCCACCCACCCAGCATGCCAGCCGTCGGCGTCCGCGAAGCGGGGGAGGACGACCGGTCGGGTCAGCACGTAGGATCGGGGCAAGCGAGGTTACCGGGGAGTAGACATGAGTGACGCGGTCATCGTCGGTGCGGTGCGGACCCCGGTCGGGCGGCGCAAGGGCAGCCTCGCCGGTGTGCACCCGGTCGACCTGTCGGCGCACGTGCTGCGCGCGCTCGCCGAGCGCACCGGCATCGACCCCGGCCAGGTCGACGACGTGGTGTGGGGCTGCGTGTCGCAGGTGGGTGAGCAGTCCTGGAACGTGGCGCGCAACGCGGTGCTGGCCGCCGGTTGGCCGGAGTCGGTCCCCGGCACCACGCTCGACCGGCAGTGCGGCTCCAGCCAGCAGGCGCTGCACTTCGCCGCCGCCACCGTCCTGTCCGGCCAGGCGGACCTGGTCGTCGCCGGTGGGGTCGAGTCGATGACCCGGGTGCCGATGGGCTCCAGCGTCGCCGGCGGGATGCCGTTCAGCCCGGCGATCCTGGAGCGCTACCGCGGGGTCGAGGGGGTCGCCGAGGACTCGCCGCTGCCGTTCAACCAGGGCGTCGGCGCTGAGCTGATCGCGCAGCGGTGGCGGTTCTCGCGTACCCAGTTGGACGAGTTCGCGCTGGCCAGCCACGAGAAGGCGGCCGCCGCGCAGGACGCCGGCGCGTTCGACCCGGAGCTGGCGCCGGTGGCGCTCGCCGACGGCGGCAAGTTCGCCGCCGACGAGGGCATCCGCCGCGACACGTCGCTGGCCAAGCTCGGCGAGCTGGCCACCCCGTTCCGCCCCGACGGCGTGGTCACCGCCGGGTCCGCGTCGCAGATCTCCGACGGCGCCGCCGCGCTCGCGGTGACCACCAGCGAGTGGGCCAGCCGGCACGGCCTGCGTCCGCTCGCCCGGGTGCACACCGCCGTGGTCGCCGCCGACGACCCGGTCGCCATGCTCACCGCGCCCATCCCGGCCACCGCGAAGGCGCTGCGCCGCGCGGGGCTGGGCATCGAGGAGATCGGGGTGTACGAGGTGAACGAGGCGTTCGCCCCGGTGCCGCTGGCCTGGCTGGCCGAGACGGAGGCCGACCCGGAGCGGCTCAACCCCCGGGGCGGGGCGATCGCGCTCGGCCACCCGCTCGGCGGGTCCGGTGCGCGGATCATGACGACGATGCTCCAGCACATGCGGGACAACGGCATCCGCTACGGCCTGCAGACCATGTGCGAGGGCGGCGGCATGGCCAACGCCACGGTCGTCGAGCTCCTCTGAGCCGGAGCGGACGACGTCGCACCCCGGGTGCGATTTGCACGGGTGGAACTTCCAAAATTTCGGCGTGACCCATATCACCCCTGGTCAACGGCTCGTTGCACCGGGCATGGACGTGTTCTCGCGAACGTTCCTTCCGGCCGCCGCCGAGACCGGTCTGGCCACCCAGACCGTCACCCGCCACATGCCGGTGTTCCGCCGGTGCGTCGGCTCCGGTGACGCCACCATCCTGGTCACCCGGTGCAGCCGCCCGGACCATCCGGTCGGCGGCGAGTACCTGATGCTCCTCACCCACCGTCGGCTGGTGGTCACCCGGCAGACCCGGGTGCTGCACCGGCTCCGTCTCCACCTCAACACCGAGCTGCGGGAGCTGAGCAACGTCACCTGGAGCCCCGACCCGCGGGCGCACAGCCTGGAGCTGGCGGCCACCGCGATCGACGGCGTCCGGGAGCGGTTCCTCATCCGCACCCACCACCCGAAGCAGGTGTGGCAGCTCGACGCGCTGCTCAACCACGCCTTCCGTACCCGGCTGCGGACGCCCGCGGAACGGCTCGTCGCCACCATCGGTGACTCCCCGGCCGCCGCTCGGCCCGCCGGTCTCCAGCCGGCGCCGGCACGCTGACGTTCTTCTTACCTGACCCGAACGTTCCCCTGACCTTCCCGGGGACCAGCGAGCGGTCATCATGGGCTGGTGACCGTCGATGCCGCGCAACGCGGGCTCGTCCTCGTCGTGGAGGACGAGCCCGCCATCGCCGACCTGGTTCGGCTCTACCTGACCCGGGACGGCTTCGGCGTACACCTGGAACGGGACGGCGAGGCCGGGCTCGCCGCCGCGCGGCGCCTGCGCCCGGTGGCCTGCGTGCTCGACATCGCGCTGCCCGGCCTGGCCGGCACCGAGATCTGCCGGCGGCTGCGGGCGGCGGGTGACTGGACGCCCGTCATCTTCCTCACCGCCCGCGACGACGAGGTGGACCGGGTGGTCGGGCTGGAGTTGGGCGCGGACGACTACGTCACCAAGCCGTTCAGCCCGCGCGAACTGGTCGCCCGGGTCCGTGCGGTGCTGCGCCGCACGTCGGGCACGCCGGCCACCGCCGAGCGACCACGCGTGCTCGGCGCGGTCGTCCTCGACCCGGCCCGCCGCACGGTCACCGCCGGTGGTACGCCGGTGCAGCTCACCTCCACCGAGTTCGACCTGCTCGCCCACCTGATGTCCCGCCCCGGCCGGGTCTTCACCCGGGAGGAACTGCTGGCCGGCGTCTGGGGGTACGCGGCGCACGCCGGCACCCGCACCGTCGACGTGCACGTGGCGCAGGTCCGGGCGAAGCTCGGCCCGGACAGCGTGATCCGCACCCACCGTGGCGTCGGGTACGCGGCCGATGCCTGACCACCCCACCGTCGCGCTGCCGCTCGTCGGCCCGCCGACGCCACCCGTCCGCCGCCGCAGCGCGCACACGCTCACCGCCCGCGCGGTGCTCGTCACCTGCGCGGTCGCGCTGGTGTCGGTGCTGGTCACCGCGCTTGTCGCGGTCCCCCTGGCGGTACGCGGCGCCGAGCGCCGGGACCAGGAGGCGCTGGCCGCGCAGGCCCGGCTCGCCGCCGAGGTGCTCCGCGTCCGGGCGGTACGTCAGCGCGACAGCGCCGGGGACCGGCTCATCCGGCAGCTCCGCCAGCAGCAGATCGAGGTGTACGTGATCCGGGGCGGCCGGGTCGACCGCCCCGGCCTGCCCGCGCCGCTGGTCACCCGGGTCTCCGCCGGCAAGAACGTCTCCGGCCGGCGGCTGGTCGACGGGGAACGCCGGCTGGTCGAGGCGCGGGCGCTGCCGGGTGGTGACGGCGTGGTGCTGACCCGGGCCGTCACCGCCGGCCCGTGGCGGCAGGTGCTCCGCGGCCTCTGGCT
>NZ_CADEAU010000056.1 GCF_902825405.1 Micromonospora maritima
GGGCCGGGCACCAGCCAGCGACCGCGCAGCTCGGCCAGCCGGTCGCTGCCCACGGCGGCGCGGTGCGCGGCCAGCTTCGCGCCGGTCAGCCCCCACCGCTCCTGCGCGTGCCGCACCCCGCGCTCGCGCAGGTTCAGTCGCGCGCAGATGTCGCTGCGGGTGACCCCGGCCAGGGTCATCTCGGTGATCTGCTGCTGGTAGTCGCGCGGCCGGTTGGAGTCCAGGGCGACCGGCAGCGACCCGTTGGCCGGGCAGCTGCGCCGCTTGCACTGCCCCTGCGGCGCCTCGCTGGTGATGGGCATCGGGAACCAGCAGTCCGGGCAGCGTGTCAGCGCCCGGCCGCGATCGTCGTAGGCGACCCCGGCGATGATCACGCCGGTGGCGCCCTCGTACGGCAGACACTCGCCGATGGCCGGCAGCGGGCACGTCTGGCAGGTCGCGAACGCCTGCAGGTTGCCCTCGTTGCCGGTGTCCCACCAGGTCGGGTTCTTGCCCCGGCATCGCGGCTGCTCGGCAGCCTGCCGGCGCTCCTCGGCCACCCAGTCCCGCCAGGCGTTACGCCGCCCGGCCGTCACCGCTGCTCCTCCGGCGCGGCGCCGGCGCCGGCGCACGCCTGGTCGGACACGACCAGCCGGCCGCCGCGCATGATCACCTGGTTGTGCGGCGTGACCAGGCCGGCCTCGTCGAGCGCGACATCGCCGCCGCAGCTCGCGCACACCCCGTCGACCGGCTCGACGGCCGGCAGCGCCAGGCAGTCGCCGGCGGCCAGCGCCGCGGCGACCAGGTTCTGGCACTTCTCGTGCACGAACGGGCTGGCCGGCTGCTGCTGCGGCACGTACACCAGCCGCGCCCCGCACACCGCGTGGGTGGGTCGCTCGGCCGCGACGACGTGCAGCTCGTTCTTCTCGGTGTAGCCCAGCAGGTAGGCCGTCACTGGCCACCCCGCTCGACGTCGAAGCCGATCAGGGCCAGCTTCGTGCGGTGCAGCTCGGCCAGCAGCGCGGCCGGGTTGTCCACCATGAACGGCGCGATCGGGCCGTGCGCGGCCTCCAGGGCGGCACGGTTGTCGAACATCTCCGCGACCTCGCGGCCGTGCAGCGTCCCGCCGTCGGTGAACTGCTCCAGGTTCAGGCCGTGCCCGTACCAGCGTCGGCCGCTGGGGTCCTTCCAGGCCACCACCGACCAGCCGTCGCCGGCCTCCGGCATCGACGGCGGGGTGGACAGGTCCCACACGGTGACCCGCGCGTACCCGAACGGGTAGACCGCGGTGTCGGCCAGCTCGTCGCTGATGGTGATGTTCGGCCCGTGCACCTGCTTCGCGGTGTCGTCGGGCACCACGCCGTGGCCGGGCTCGATGCGCGGGTTCTTCCCCTTGACGATCCGCTGCGGGCCGAGTCCGTCGACGATCCGCTTGCCAACCTCCTGGTACCAGTTCGGCGCGTCCCGCTTGGCCACGACCGGGAATACCAGCTCGATGTCGACCCGGATGCGCGACAGGCCCTTCGGCATGCGCAGCCGCCCGGCCGCCTTGGCCGCCGCCGACCGCCAGTACGCCCGGGCCTCACTGGTGAGGCTCCAGTGCTTACTCACGTTCGAGGACTGCATCTTCTCCATGGCGCGCACCTCGAACTGCCAGCGCCGGATCGTGGTCGTCACGCGGCCACCCGCTGCGGCAGCTCGTCGAGCAGGCCCTTGGCCAGGCCCTCGGCCAGCCACTGCTCGCCGACCTCGGTCAGCTTCCAGTCGGCCGGCAGGTTGTGGATGGGGCGCACGGCCAGGCCGGCCCGCTCGAAGACCCTGGTCAGCTCGCCGCAGCGGACGAACGACATCCGGGCGATGTTGCGGGCGCCGCCGATCGGCCGGCGCACGCTCTCCGTCGTCGCGGTGCCCCGGGGCCGCTCGCTGACCGCGCCGGCCTGCACGGCCCGGGCGAAGGACACCAGCAGCCGGGTGTGGTCCGGCGCCTCGCTGACCGGGTTGGCCGGGTCGACGCCGTCGAGCTTGAGCTGGGTCAGCTCCCGGCCGTTGAGGCAGCGCAGCTTCGTGCTCGACTCGCACGGCAGCACCAGCCCACCCGTGGTGGTGATGGTCGGCTTGCGGTAGCGGTCGCTGGTGCCACCGACGGCCTTGTAGACGACCTCGGCGACCTGCGCCCAGCTCGCCCGGTCGGTGGGGTCCAGCAGGATCCACCAGCCCTTGCGGATCGAGCGCGCCTCGCGCTCGCGGCCGGCGTCGAGCGAGGGCAGCGCGAAGGTGGTGGTGCTCGTGGTGCTCACAGCCCGTCCTCGCTTTCGTTCATGGGCGGCTTGGTGGTCCAGCCGCCGTCGTTGGTGAGCCAGATGGGTCCCGGCCAGTGCCGGGTGATCACCGGGATGAGCAGCGCGTCCTGGCCTTCCAGGAGCAGCCAGCCCATCTCGATGACCAGGGCCCGGTCGTCGCCGACCGGGGAGGTCACGAACTGGTGGTGCGGGCGGCAGGCCCGCAGCAGCCACGCCGGCTGGTTGATGCGCTCGTGCATCTCGCCGCGCCGGCCACCGGCCTTGCGGTTGAGCCGGTGATGGGTGTCGGTGGCCTCGCGCCGGCACCCGGGCCACTCGCACATCGGGCCGCAGCGGCCGATGACCGCCTTCAGTGCCGTGGTGCTCGGCCCGGTGTGCCGCGGGTTGCGCTTGGCCGGCTTGCCGCTGGCCAGCCGGGAGCGACGCGGCAGCGCCTTGCCCGGGGCCAGCGGCGTCTTGCGGGAGATGCCGGTCCTGCGCAGCGCCACTCAGGCCGCCTTGAGCCCGGCGCGCACCGTCTCGACGCGCTCACGCAGCCACGTCGCCGCGATGCCCTGCAGCCGCATCCAGCGCTGGATCGGGGTGGGCTCCGGCTCGGCCACGACGATCCCGGCGGGCGTCGGCTGCCGCCCGGCGGCCGGCTCCTCGGGCAGCCAGGTCAGCTCCGGAAGGCGCAGCACCACGGCGAGGGCCTGGCCGGCCTGCTCGACCGCCCGGGCCGCCTCCAGGTCACCGCTGGCCAGCGCCGCGTGGAACCAGCCGCGCACCTCGGTCAGCGCGTCCAGCCCGGCCGGCGCCGGCGTCACCGGCATCCAGCTGTCCGCCGACCGCAGCCGCGAGACCAACTGCTCCCAGGTCAGCGCGCCCCGGTGGCTGAACCAGCGGGCGTCGCCACCCCGGGCGTCGGCGTCGTTGCGCTCGACGAACTCCACCACCGCGCCGTCGGCGCGCGACAGCCGCAGCACCGTGCGGTCCGGGAACTCGAACTCCAGGTCCGTGTACGTCATCTCGTTGCTCTCTTCGTCAGCTCAGGAAGCGACCCGCCCGGCGCGGTCGCGCTCGCGCGCACCCCGGGCGGGTCGCTGGTTGATCAGGCGGCCTCGGCGCGCCAGGACTTCTCGTCGTCGGGCAGCTGCTCGATGGCGACCACCTCGACGGGGGCGCGCACCGCCGCCTCGAACGCCGCCCGCGTCCGCTCGGCGTCCTCGGCCGTGTCGGCCAGCCCGAGCCGGCGCTCCCGGCCGCGCACCACCGCGCGCATCTCGTATCGGGTCACCGCGACCGCCCCCTCGCGGCGGCAACCTTCGCCGCGGCCTTCGCGTCGTCGTCGTTCTCCCGCCGCGCCTGCCCGTGCGTGCTGCACAGGAACCACTCCAGGTCCCCGACCTTGCGCTTGAGCCGCGCGGGATCCGGGGCGGCGGTGCGGGCCTTGGCGTGCAGCATCTGCACGCACTCCCCGCAGGCCCTGTGCTGACCCTTGTGCGGCGTCCAGCGAGCCTGCGAACTGGGGACCAGGTCCCACGGCTTGCGCTCGGGGGCGCTCGATCGACTAGGAAGCACGACTCAGCTCCCCCTTCATCGCGTCGGGCTGAGGCAGGGCGATCACGTCGCCGGCCGGCGCCTGGGGCAGCGGGGTCGGCGACGGCGGGGTGGGCATGCTCACCGAGGAGCCGGCCTTGGGGCGCACAGGCATGGCCACGCCGCAGAAGTGCGGGCCGACCTTGACCAGCACCCCGCCGAACTCGCTGGTGAACCACAGCCGGGTGTCCTCCGGCTCGCCGGCGAACTTCGCCAGCAGCGCCGGGTTCATCACGACGCTGGCGTGCGGCAGCCGGACCCGGCCCTCGGCGATGCGCTGCGCGTGCGCGATGATCTTGTCCATCAGCAGGCGAAGGTGCCGCAGCTCGCGCTCGTTCGGCGTGCACAGGCCGCCGACCCAGCCGGGGGTCTTCTCGTCGCGCGGAGTCAGCATCAGCCGGTCACCCAGCACCGACACCGCGACCAGGCCCTTGACCTTGCCCAGCGCCTCTCCCGCGGCCTTCGCCTCGTCGGGCTCGATACCCACCAGCGGCACCTGGTCAGCCGGCCCGTCGGTCGGCACCACGTGCTGCCCGGCGCACACCATGTCGCGGCCGAAGACCGCCAGGCGCCGCTCGCAGCCCCACATCCACAGGCACCGCAGGTCCGCCCGCGTCTTCGACAGCGCGGTCTTCTTCGGGAACCGCGCGACCCGGGCCAGCGCCTCCTTCAGCGCCGCCGCGTCCACCAGCACGGTGGCCGCCGGCAGATGCGCCGGCGGGGCCAGCTCGAACATCGCCACGTCCGTCATCGGGCCACCGCCGTCGTCGACGGCGCGGGGAAGACCAGTTGGGTCTTCACGTTGGCCATGGCCTCCGCGCCGTTGCGGTAGCAGCTGTGCTGGCCGGTCGCGCCGCACGCCGGGCAGGCGTTCACCAGAGCCCAGGCGCAGGCCGCGCTGCCGACGATGACGCCGCGCACGTCGATCACGCGGCCGTTGTTGCCGTTGTCCGGCATGTGCTCCGCGAGGGTGCGCCGGCATCCCGGCGCGCCGCAGAGCTGATCGCCCTCGACCGTGCGCCCCTCGGGCGTCGACTCTCGGGTACTGTCGCTACTGGTCATGAGACCTACTCCTTGCTCCAAGGGGGGTTAGGTCGACGAGTGACCGCGAGGCGTCGCCCGGGATCAGCGGGTGGCGCCTCGACTGCGTTGAGTGGTGGAGTCAGCAGGGGCGCTGGCTGTCGCGATGCCAGCGCCCCTGCGTCCCCCCTCCCCGAATCACGTCTGCCGCCCCGGGGCCGCCGCTTGGCACGGCGGCCCCGGGAACGGTGTGCGCCCGCGAAGCGGACGCCGGGTTGGCACCCCAGCGGGGCGCCCTCTCGCCACACGGCGTGGCGTCTGTGGTCGCGAGCGCGCTCATGCCGCAGCTCGCGAACGGGTGGTGCTTCGGCGGGACGACGAGCGGCGCGAGCGGCTTCGCGCGATGCGCTCACGCTCAGCGGCCAGCTCGTCGTCCTCGCCCTCTTCGCGCACCGTCACGGTGTTGCGGTCGAGGAACGCCTGCTGCTGGCGCTCGGTGAGGTACCGGCGGCCGTTCCACAGCACGTGCTCGAACCGCGGCGGCGTCTCACGGGCGGCCTTCGCCAGCCCACGCCACGGGATCCCGTTGGCCACCGCGAACTCCTTGAGCGGCGTGAGCCGGCCCAGTCCCGGGTGCTCGACCACGTCGCCCTCCTTCCGCTCGGCCCCGACGGTGCAGCGGGTGAGCAGCGCGGCCAGCTCGTGCCGGGAGTACCGCTTGGCCCCGTCGCGCCCCGAGCCGGGAACGACCACCGAGTGGAGGTCCCCGTCGCGGGTCGCGCGCCAGAGGGTCATGCGCGAGATCCCCAGCACGGAGGTGGTCTCGTCGATCGTCAGCAGTTCATCCGCCTCGAACGACAAGATCCACCCCTTGTACCGCGCCGTCTCACTTCGTTGCACTCGGTACGGTACAGGATGAGGCAGAGCGAGACAAGGGGTGCCCTGACCAGGGGGTTAAGCATTAATTAAGATGATTGCTTTACACCTGAGTAGTGACCTGTCCCGTCCTGTGTGCTACAAAGCTAGGCGTGATGGGACAGAATCGGCACGGCCCCGCCTACGCGCTGTGGGTCGCCATGGAGCGATACCGACGCGACAACAGGCTCACCCTGGAGCAGTTCGCCGCGCGTGCTCGCGTGGGCCGACAGACTCTGGACCGCCTCAAGGACAGCCGGACCCCGCCGCGAACCACGACGGTGCACAAGATCGCCGGCGCCATGGGAATGCGCCTGACCAGCGCCGAGGAGCTGGCCGGGCTGACGCCCGCCGGCGGCGAGCGCGCCCCCACGGCTGAAGACCGCTCCAGCGAGTCAGGCACACCAGCGCCCGGAGGCGTCGACACCCGCGAAGCGATCATGCGGGATCCGCGGCTCAACGACGAAGGGCGCCGAGTCGTCCTCGCCGCATACGATGCCATCGCCAGCGCGTTCAACCCGCCGCCACGCGCCGCCGAAGAGCATGAGGAGCGCCGGCGCGCTGGATAGGCACTACGCCCACGACGAAGAAGGCCACCCCTCAGCCAGGGGCGGCCTTCTTCGTTCTCGGGGGCTGACCTACTCCGACGGCTGCTCGTCGATCGCCGCTTCTTCGGCCTCGACAGCGCCGCCCGACTTGGAGCGCAGCCCGGACAGGGCCACCGCCGCAGCCTCGTCCGACTCGGGCATCAGGTGCCCGTAGATCTCGCTCGTCACCGCCAGGGTGGCGTGGCCGAGCCGCCGCGAGACCACCAGTGGCGGCACGCCCCGGGCGAACATCCACGTCGCGCACGAGTGTCGAAGCCGGTGCGGCCCACCGTCGGGCACCTCTAGCCGCAGCACGCGGGGGCAGTCGCAGTCGGAGACCGCATCCGGGTCCGCTCCGATGTGGTTGATGCACCGGTTCCACCCCGGGGACAGCCACGCCCCGCACGGCTTGCCCTGATCGTTGGTGCCGCCGTGGTCCCGGCAGCGCCCCTTCAGCCCGGGGATCCGATCCCCGCGCATCCCGGGCGGGTGCCTCTCGCAGCGCTGGGCTTCCACCAGGGCCGGCCGCCAGACCCGGTGGTAGAAGTTCGAGTAGTCGATCATCTGGCCCTCGTCGCCGCAGAAGACCAGCTCGCCCTTCTTCTTGCCCCTCACTAGGGGCCGAAGTTCCTCGTACAGCTCCATGTCGATCGTCAGCTCCCGCCGGCGCCGGCCCTTGGTCGTCCCGAGGTACCGCTCGGCACCGACACCACTGCGCTTCCACGCCCGGTAGATCCGCACCCGCGGCTGCGGGCTCTTCGGCGACGGCGCCACGATGTGCTCGACGGCGACCGCCATCGCCTCGGACCACCGCGCACCGGTGTACGCCAGGAAGTCCAGAAGCGGGTGCCACTTCTTGTCGAACCGCTCGCGCAGCAGCTCGAACTCTTCGTGGCTGAACGCGGCGAGTTCGCCCTCGCCGGTGTCGTCGTCGGCAACCTGGTTGCGGACGAAGTCCGTCTCCTTGCAGGGGTTGCGGTCGATGTGCCGGGAGCGGACGGCGCCATCGAGGCAGTGCTGCAGCAGCTGGAAGTCCCGGGTGATGGTGGTGTTCTTCGCCCCGTCGGTCTTGCGCCGGTTCACCCACTTGCCGACGTCCAGCGGGGTGATCTCGCCGATCGGCTTCGCGCCGAGCGACGGGCTGATGTGATCACGGAACTGCTGCTGATAGGTTGCCCTCGTGCCTGGCGTGATGCGGGTGATGGCCCCGAGCCACTCCTCGAACCACTCCGCCAGGGTGGGCGTGTCCGGCGTCGAATGACCGTCTGAAGGTCCGAGGATCTCGCTCTCGACCTGCTGGGCCGTCCACGAGTGACGGTGACCCTCGGCGATGTCCTTCGCCCTCTTCGCCAGCTTCTCCGTCGACCAGGTCGTGGACTGCCAAACGAACTTGCCGTCCTCGCCTGGGATGGTCCTGCCCTGGGTGTCGCACAGCCGCCAGGCCACCCGCCACCGCTCGCCCCGCTTCTCGATCCGCGCCAACTGCGCCTCCATCTCGTGCGCCCCATGCGCCCATGGGCGCACGTGGGGGGAAGGGACTGCAGTCTAGCGTCACGTTCTGTAGACGTTGATACATAGCAGAACCGGACAAACTGGCACAGGTCCAGGTCAGGCAATATGCCGACGACAGACTGAAAATCGGAAGGTCGGCGGTTCGACCCCGCCCCTGGCCACATAGCCTTTCGCCGGGCTACAGAGGTCCCCACCAGCGGAAACGCGGGTGGGGATCTTGCTTTTTCCCCGGTTTGTTCATCGACAAAGTCCTCTCAACCGTGAGCCCCTCGTGAGCCCCGGGGCTCACGCACAGTACCGACGTGACTCACAGTGACCGGCCGGGGCCCCCTGGTAGCGGTCCACATCCGCAGACTGGTTTGGCATGTAAGGGGCATCACAAGACATGCAGCAACTGCCCACGCCTAACCGCCCAACGGCCGCCGCCTAAGCCGAGGCAGCGCATGGGCAGGCGCAACCCGTGACCGCTAGCGCTGCACTTCGCTGCTGACCGCTCGCTCTCGCCCGGCCGAGGTAAGCCTGCCCTTTCGATCACGAGCCTTGTGCCGCCACCGGCTGCAGTCCAACGCCGCTTCGATTCGGCCGCCGCCCCGCCCCGCTGTCGTCCCCGTGCGTACTTGCAGGCGATGACTGGGGCGGCCTCCTACCATCGCCACGGCCCTCGCTGGTGCTGACTGGGCGAGAGGGGGCAGGATACTCCTGTGGTCGATTCCGTTGCTGGCCGTTCTTATGCACGGGTTTATAAGGTGTTGGGGCGGGAGGACCTGCACCAGTATCTGATAGGTGCAGTCGGCCAAGCTGGTGGGCGCCTGCTCTACGCCAGCGGCCCAAAACACGCGCCTGTCTACCTCGGCGTGGAGACACCAGGGGGCGAGCGAATCGGCATCCTGGTCTACCCCTTCAGGGCTAACCATCGGGAGATCAAAAACCGTCCTGCGGACGAGCACCGTATGCAGATCCGCTACGGCGGGGAGAAGAGCTGGGCCGAGGATCACACGCTTGGCAAGGATGTTGCTCTGGTCGACACAACCCTGGTCCTGGGCGTGCATCTCGAGGCAGACCTGTTCGTGGGACTCGATGCGAACCTGTACGACCCCTTGCCGATGGGCATCTCGGTCGAGTTCAAGCAGACCCACGTTGACGCTGCCCTGAACTCTAACGACTGGCACGTCTTCGAACGCGACAACATCACAGGCAAGCGACGTTCTGAGCCACGGGCATCTCAAGGACTCGAGACGCTCGTGCTGTTCAGGCCCAACCGGCTGCTCGACTTCGTACGACTTGAGCGCAAGGCCTCCGACCTCGGCCTCGACTCAGCACTGCGATTTGCTGCGGCCGAAGAAGCAGCCACCCCCAGTCCGGTGACCGCTCGGACGGTACCTAGCGTCCACGACCTTGAGACGCAGTTCCAGATGACGGCGCCGGAGATCATGGAGATGATCAGCCGGAGGAACCGTCTCTCCGTTGCGGTGCGGGGTGGTGTCGCAGAACACCACTTGAGCCAAGTGCTTGCCGACGACCCAGATGTCATCGCCTACCGCTCCCTGGACGAGGACGGCCGCCATGACTTCGATGTGACGCTCAGCGACGGCCGCACCATACGTGTGGAGTGCAAGAACGCATCGCCCAGACGCTACAAGAACGGCGATATGAAGGTAGAAGTTCAGAAAACCCGCGCTACGCAGGGCGACCCTGCCGGCCGGTTCTACCGGCATGACCAGTTCGACGTCGTCGCTGCGTGCCTGTTCGCTCCGACCGGTCAGTGGCATTTCGCCTACCGATCAACTAGCTTATTGGAGCGTGAAGGACGGTTCCCCGACCGGCTAGCTCCGCTACAGCGAGTTACCGACGACTGGGCCAGCAACCTGATGGAGGCCGTGTGACTCAGCGTCGACAGCGTGGCAACCCCCAAGAGGGGGACAACGGTGGCAACGTGCCTGATGTGGCTCAGAACCGTGGCGTGGCAATCTCTCTCTTCTCCGGTGCCGGTGGCTTGGACCGCGGAGCCGAGGATGCTGGCTTCACAGTCATGGCTGCCGTCGAGCACAACCATGACGCCGCAGATACGATGGAGAAGAACTTCTCTCACCTGCAGTCGCCGGTCATACGCAGCTCAATCCTCAAGGTGACCTCGCAGCAGATATTGAAGGCAGCGGGCCTGAGGCCGGGCCAACGACCGGAGCTGCTCATTGGCGGACCGCCCTGCACGCCCTTCAGCAAGTCAGGCTTCTGGCTAGACTGGAAACGCGAAGGACTCGATGAGAATGCGTCGCTCCTGCAGGAGTACACGCGAGTTCTTACGGAGACCCGACCGCGATACTTTCTCCTAGAGAACGTCTATGCACTGACGTACAAAAATAATGCGAGTCGGCCTTCTTTTGAACGTCTGCTGCGTGAAATCGATAGCGCTGGCTACCATTTTTCATATGAGGTTCTGAATGCGGCCGATTATGGCGTCCCACAGGCGCGGCCCCGGCTCTTCATCGTGGGTGCCCCGAAGGATGAGCCCAAGCCCGTTCTCCCTGCTGCCAGCCACGGTGGGAGCTGGGAGCGACGCCAGAGCGGCAATAGCGAAAAGCCGCACGTCACGGCAGGCGATGCGCTCAAAGATCTCGTTACCGAACCTGAGCCGACCGAGGCGGTAGGCGGCCGCTACGGTCATCTTCTTCCGGAAATTCCTCCGGGTGAGAACTATCTGCACTACACAGCCGAACGCGGACATTCGGACCCATTATTCAAATGGCGAAGCCGCTACTGGTCGTTCCTGCTCAAGCTCGCACCCAACAAACCGTCACCAACAATTCAAGCCCAGCCGGGTCCGTACGTCGGACCTTTTCATTGGGAGAACCGCCGCCTGCGGGTTCCTGAAATCAAGCGGCTGTTCACCTTTCCGGACGACTTTGAATTGGTTGGTTCACGGAACTCAATTCAGGCGCAGCTAGGGAACTCGGTGCCACCACTGCTTGCCAAGAAGGTGGCCGAGGCGATGATCGTTGACAGCCGCTCCTGAGGTGTTGCCTCACGAGCAAGTGGCTCTGCTCTGCAAGCATTGCGACAGAGCAGAGCCAGGGAAGTTCATGATCCTGCCCAATTCCTAGAGGGTAGCGGCTGGCGGTTCGCCGACGCAGGGTGATCCCTGGGTCACTTACCCTGCCGTCTGCGTCTCGTGCTTTTGGAGCCGATCCGCTACAATAGCCAAGGTGATCGATTCGTTACGGTTCGTGCGATACAAGGGCTTCGAAGACTTTTCCGTGCATTTCGGACGCAAGAACGTGCTGATCGGCCCCAATAACTCCGGAAAGAGCACGATCATCTCGGCGTTGCGGCTTTCGACGGCTCTCCTGTCGCTTGCTTCGAGGCGAACGCCGAACGCCAAGTTCCGGGATGACGATAGGGATGTCGTCGGATATCCGATCAGCGCTATTTCAATGCGAGACCTTCCCGGCTTTGTCTTCGAGAACATCCGCTACGAGTTTCGGGAAGAGCCCGCTAGCTTAGAACTGAAGCTGAAGGGCGGCGCGTCCATGAGGGCCGTATGGCCCGTGGATGAGCCGGCTTTTTTCTATATCGAGCGAGCCCCGGGCATGGGGGCGAGAACGGCCGCTCAGGTCAAGGGCATAGCGCCTCGAATCGGCATCATTCCTGTTCTGACTCCGGTTGACCATCGCGAGGAGCTGCTGAGCCCGGACTATGTAAGGTCGAACATCTCGTCCCGTCTCGCAAGTCGCCACTTCCGCAACCAGCTGTACTATCTCCGCAATACTGAGCCGGATGCGTATAAGGAATTCCTCGAATTCGCGCTTGAGAATACGCCCGAGATACTCGACCTCCGGATCGAGACGGACCGTTCGACGATCCCGAACGAGCATGACATCTTCTTCACCGAAGCAGTAACGCGAAGCGAAAAAGAGCTGTTCTGGGCGGGGGACGGCTTGCAAATCTGGATTCAGATCTTATTCCATGCATACCGCCACAAGGACGCTGACGTCCTAGTTCTCGATGAACCTGATGTCTATCTGCATCCCGACTTGCAGCGGCGCCTGGTTACAGTGCTAGAGGAGGCGAAGTCGCAGACAATTGTGGCGACCCATGCCCCAGAGATCTTGACGGAAGCGTCACGCGAGTCCGTCATTTGGATTGATAGGACCCGTCGCCGCGCTCGTCGCGCCAAGGACGAGAAGGTTCTTGGTCAAGTTAATGCCCACCTGGGAAGTGGCTTCAACCTGGGCATCGCCCGCGCTCTTCGGAGCAAGCTCGCGCTCTTCGTAGAAGGCAAAGACATGCGAGTCTTGCGGAATTTGGCTCGCACGGTGGACGCCGTTCGCGTCTGGAAGGAGCGAGGCGTCACTACAATCCCGCTCGATGGTTTTACCAACTGGTCCAACGTCAAGCCTTTCAGCTGGATGGCAAAGGAGCTGCTCGGGGATTCCGTGCGCCTTGCGGTCCTCCTCGATCGGGACTACCGAGGGTCCAACCTAGCCTATGACGTGACTGCGAGTTTGGCGGATCTGGGGGTTCATTGCCACGTATGGAAGAAAAAGGAACTTGAGAGTTACCTAGTCGTGCCGTCCGCGATAGCACGGCTATCCGGCGTTCCAGAGGGCGACGTCCTCACCTTTCTGGATGAAGTGGCCGAATCACTCAAGGAAGATGTTGAATCTAACTACATCTACCAGAGGAAGCGAGAGTTTTCGGGTCCATCTTCGCAACACGAAGTCTCCATCACCAAGGCACTTCTAGCGGATTTCGACAGAGAGTGGCGGGCGCCCGGCCGCAAGTTGGAACTGGCTCCGGCGAAGGACCTGCTCCACGGTTTGAATCGCCGGATTACGGAGGTCAAGGGAGTCACCGTATCGAGTCGATCGCTTTCGAACGCTCTTAGGAAGGGTGAGATTGACTCGGAAGTTTCGGACTTCCTGCATCAGGTCGAAGGCATGTCTTTTTGACCGAGGCTGGCCGGGGGTTCGGAGCGGACCTCGGAAGCCCTTCAACTTACTTCTCCTAGTCCAGTTCCTCCTCGTCGCCGGCCTCCTCGTCGACCACCTTCGAGCGCATCCCGCCCAGGGCCGCCGCGGCCTCCTCGTCCGACTCCGGCATCAGGTGCCCGTAGATCTCGCTGGTCACCGCCAGGGTCGCGTGGCCGAGCCGGCGCGACACCACCAGCGGCGGCACCCCCCGGGGAACATCCACGTCGCGCACGAGTGCCTCAGCCGGTGCGGGCCGCCGTCCGGCACCTCCAGGCGCAGCACGCCGGGGCAGTCGCACTCCGACACCGCGTCCGGGTCCGGCCCGATGTGGTTGACGCACCGGTTCCATCCCGGCGACAGCCACGCCCCGCACGGCTTGCCCTGGTCGTTGGTCCCGCCGTGATCCCGGCAGCGGCCCTTCAGCCCCGACACGCGCTCGCCGCGCATCCCGGGCGGGTGCGCCGGGCAGCGCTGCGCTTCGGTCATCGCCGGGCGCCAGACCCGGTGGTAGAAGTTCGAGTAGTCGATCATCTGGCCTTCGTCGCCGCAGCAGACCAGCTCCCCCTTCTTCTTGCCGTGCAGCAGGGGCCGCAACTCCTCATAAAGCTCCATGAAGATCGTCAGTTCACGCCGCCGCCGGCCCTTGGTCGTGCCGAGGTACCGCTCGGCGCCGACACCGCTGCGCTTCCATGCCCGGTAGATGCGCACCTTCGGCTGCGGGCTCTTCGTGGACGGCGCGACGATGTGCTCCACCGCCACCGCGGTCGCCTCCGACCATCGCGCCCCGGTGTAGGCGAGGAAGTTCAGCAGCGGGTGCCACTTCTTGTCGAACCGCTCGCGCAGCAACTCAAACTCATCGTGGGCGAAGGCTCCAACACCATCCTCGCCGGTGTCGTCGTCGGCGATCTGGTTGCGAACGAAGTCCGTGTCCTTGCAGGGGTTGCGGTCGACGTGGCGCTCCCGGACCGCACCGTCGAGGCACTGCTGCAGCAGGGAGAAATCCCGCGTAATCGTGGTGTTCTTCGCGCCCTCGGTCTTGCGTCGGTTCACCCACTTGCCGACATCGAGCGCGGTGATCTGGCTGAGCGGCATGGAGCCGAGCGTGGAGCTGACGTGGTCGCGGAACTGCTGCTGGTAGGTTGCTCGCGTGCCTGGCGTGACCCGGGTGATGGCCCCGAGCCACTCTTCAAACCACTCCGCCAGGCTAGGAGTATCCGGCGTCGAATCGCCGTCTAAAGGTCCGAGGATCTCGTCCTCTACCTGCCGGGCAGTCCACGAGTGACGGACCCCCTCGGCCATGTCCTTCGCCCGCCTCGCTAGCTTCTCCGTTGACCAGGTAGTGGACTGGTAGGACGGCTTCCCGTTCTCGTCCCGGATCATCCGGCCCGTGCTGTCGCAGAGTCGCCAGGACACCCGGTACCGCCCGGCCCTGGGTTCGATCCTCGCCACTGAGCCTCAGCATCGATGTCCCGTGAGCCCATGGGCTCACGCAGGGGGAAGAAGATGCAGTCTAACGTCACGTTCTGTAGAGATTGATACATGAGAGATCCGGACAAACAGGCATAGATGCTGGTCATCGAATCGGATGACCGTCGACTGAAAATCGGAAGGTCGGCGGTTCGACCCCGCCCCTGGCCACATAGCCTTTCGCCGGGCTACAGAGATCCCCACCAGCGGAAACGCCGGTGGGGATCTTGCTGTGTCGGCACCGATCGGCCGCTCAGGCGCAGCAGGCGCCCTCGGCCGCCTTGGCCAGCTGCGGGGAGTCGGCCTTGACCGTGTAGACCTCCCACGGCTCGTCGCCCGGGCCGCGCACCCAGACCTTGTCCTGGAGCGCGTAGCAGCACTCGGTGTCGTTCTCCTCCAGCGTGACCAGGCCGGCGTCGGTGAGGCGGCCGGTGGCGGCGGCGACCTCGTCGGTGCTGGCCACCTCGACGCCGAGGTGGTCCATCACGGTGGGCCGTCCGGCCTCCCCTTCGAGCAGGACGAGCTTCAGCGGCGGGTTCTCGACGGCGAAGTTGGCGTAGCCGGGGCGGCGCTTGGCCGGCTCGACGCCGAACAGCTTGCGGTAGAAGGCCACGGAGCCTTCGAGGTCGGCCACGCGCAGGGCGAGCTGGACACGGGACATGACGCCTCCTTGCCTAGATGTTTTTCGAAGCAAGACCCACCTTGCATGCTGTTTTGAAGTCTGTCAACCTAGAGGCATGTCTAAACAAGCGCTGCCGGTCGTCGGCCCGGACCCGGTCGCCTGCTGCCCGCCGATCGCCGTCCGCCCCATGGACGCGGATCAGGCGGCGGTGGTGGCGCCGATGTTCAAGGCGCTCGGCGACCCGGTCCGGCTACGGCTGATGTCGATGATCGCCTCGGTGCCGGAAATCTGCGTGTGCGACCTGACCCCGGCGTTCGACCTGTCCGGGCCGACCATCTCGCACCACCTCAAGGTGCTGCGGGAGGCCGGCCTGGTCGACTCGGAGCGGCGCGGCACCTGGGTCTGGTACCGCGTGCGACCCGACGCGTTCCGGCAGCTCGGCGCACTGCTGGAGATCTCCACCCGGGACGGCGGCGCGTGACCCTCGCCCTGCCCCGGCGGGCGTCCGCGGAGTTCGCCGGCACCGCGCTGCTGGTCGCCGCCGTCGTCGGCTCCGGGATCGCGGCCACCCGTCTCTCGCCCGGCGACGTGGGCCTCCAACTCCTGGAGAACGCCGTCGCCACCGCGCTCGCCCTGGGCGCGTTGATCCTCATGTTCGGGCCGGTGTCCGGCGCCCACTTCAACCCGGTCGTCTCGGCGGTCGACTGGTGGCTCGGCCGCCGCGCCGGCACCGGCCTCACCGGGCGGGACCTCGCCGCCTACGCGGCCGCCCAGACCGGCGGTGCGGCGGCCGGAGCGGTCCTGGCCCACCTGATGTTCGGCCTGCCGGCCGCGACCTGGTCCCGCACCGGACGCACGGGTGGTCATCTCTGGCTTGCCGAGGTGGTCGCCACCGCCGGCCTGGTCGTCCTGGTCTTCGCGCTCGCCCGCTCCGGCCGGACGTCCGCCGCGCCGGCGGCCGTGGGCGCCTGGATCGGCGCGGCCTACTGGTTCACCTCGTCCACCTCGTTCGCCAACCCGGCGGTCACCGTCGGGCGGGCCCTCACCGACACCTTCGCCGGCATCGCCCCGGCATCGGTGCCCGCCTTCGTCGCCGCCCAACTCGTTGGCGGCATGATCGCCGTCGCCGCCCTCGCCGTCTGGTACCCGCACGCCGCCGACACGGCCGACGCCGTGGTCGTACCGCACCTCACCAGGGAGAACGAAGCCCGATGACCACGCCCAGCGTGCTGTTCGTCTGCGTCCACAACGCCGGCCGGTCCCAGATGGCCGCCGGTTGGCTCCGGCACCTCGCCGGCGACGCCGTGGAGGTGCGCTCCGCCGGCAGCGAGCCCGCCGACCGGATCAACCCGGTGGCGGTCGAGGCCATGCGCGAGGTCGGCATCGACATCGCCGGCCAGACCCCCGCGCGGCTCACCTGGGACGCGGCGGAGGCCAGCGACGTCATCGTCACCATGGGCTGCGGGGACGCCTGCCCGGTCTTCCCGGGGAAGCGGTACGAGGACTGGAAGCTCACCGACCCCGCCGGGCAGCCGCTCGACGTGGTGCGGCAGGTGCGCGACGAGATCAGGGCGAAGGTCGCGGCGCTGGTCGCCGACCTCCGGCGCGACTGACGCGGCTCACTGCGGCGTCTGGCCGCGACGCCACACCTCGCCCTGGATGCCGTGCCGCTCGGCGGCGTGCCGTTCCTGCGCCGACCGCGCGTCGCGCGCGGCGGCCGTGTCCTCCGGACCGGACAGTCGCTCGCGGTCCCGCCGGGCCACCAGGACGAACGCCCCGATCATCAGCACCGCCACGACCACCAGGACGCCCACGAGCGTTCTCATGGCGTCGAGCCTAGAAATGCCTGTCAATCCTCTTGCGCCCGGATGGTTTGTAATGCAAACCTGTTTGAGTAACAGATCATCCGATGCTCCGGGAGGAACCATGCCGTCCGCACCGTCCCCGCGCGAGGAGAGCCCGGAGGAACTGCTCGAATCGGTGACCGCGCTGCGCCGCAGGGCGCGGGCGGCCCGCCAGGCGTACTGGTTCCCGCTCCTGCTGTTCGGCGTGCTTGCCGCCGCGGCAGCCCCGCTCTACGTCGAGTCGACGGAACCGGGCGCCCTGCGCGCCACCCAGGACAACCCGCCGCTCACCGGCCTCGGCGGTGACTTCCTGGAGCGATCGGCCGCGCTCGGCTGGTACTGGCTGGCCGCGCTCGTCGGCGGCTACCTGCTCAGCCTCGCCTGGTACCGGCACCACGGCCGGCGGGCCGGGGTGCAGACCCCGACCCGGGCGTACGTCGCCGCCGGCATCACCGGCACGCTCGTCGGCCTCGTCCTTCCCGTCGTACTGGAGTTCCTGCTGTTCAACACGGCGGCCCCGGTGTCGGGCGGCACCCGGTGGCTGACCGGCCCGCTGCTCGGCGCCGCCAACCGCGGCATGCTGCCGCACCTCGTGATCGCCCTCGGCCTGGCGGTCCTCGCCCACCTGGAGCGCAGCCGGCGGCTGTGGATCGTGGTGGGTCTCTACACCGCCGTGCTCGTCGCGGTGAACGCCTGGTTCCAGGTCGCCGACCTGCAACCGGGCGACCTCGACCGGTTCAGCTTCATGCTGGCGGCCCTGCTTCCGGTGCCGGTCCTGCTGATCGGCGGGGGTGTCGCGTTCGCCGCGACGAAGCAGCAGCACAATGGGTACGCGTGAGCACCGAGGACGGCCCCCGCAGCGAGCCGGCGTACCCGACGAACGGCCTCGACGACACCGTCCACCAGCGGCACCGGCTCGGCATCCTCACCATCGCCGCGGAGGGCGAGCGGGTGGAGGTCGCCTATCTCCGGGAAGCGCTCGAACTCACCGCGGGCAACCTGTCGAGGCACCTCACCGTGCTGGAGGAGGCGGGCCTGATCCAGGTGGAGAAGGGCTACCACGGTCGCCGACCGAGAACCTGGATCCGGATCACCCGGGAGGGCCGGCGGGCGCTGCTCGCCGAGATCACCGCCCTGCGCCAGCTCCTCACCCGCCACGCGGCCCTCGATCCGGACGCGGACCGGGGCTGAGCGCCCAGGGGCCGTTCACCGGCCGCGACGTGGGGGGCGGTTCTGGGCCATGCCGCCCTGGATCGCCTCCCACACGCTCCGGCCCGCCTGCCGCAACGTCTGCCCGGCCTGACCCGCCAACTGCGCCGCCCCGCCGGCCGAACCCGGTTCCGGCCCGGCGCCTCTCCCGCCGCCCGGCCGGTC
>NZ_CADEAU010000057.1 GCF_902825405.1 Micromonospora maritima
AGGGGCGGTCACGCAGGGCGGTGAGCAGCGCGTCGAGGTGCGGGGCGGCGGCCAGGACGGCCGCCCGGGCCGCGGGATCCAGCTCGGCGAGCGACTCGGTCAGCAGCGCGCAGCGGTGGACCTCGTGGTCGGCCATCCGCCGGCGGGCCGCCTCGGTGACGTGCAGCCGGACCACCCGGCGGTCGACGGGGTCGCGCTCGCGGGCCAGCAGACCGGCGGCGGTGAGATCGCGCACCAGGGTGCTGACCGTGTTCGGCGCGGTGCCGAGCCGGCGGGCCACCTCCTTGCCGCTGAGGCCCGGGGCGGCCCGGACCAGCAGAAGCAGCTCCACCTGGGCCTCGGGCAGCGGCTCCCGGGCGGCGCGGGCGACGGTCCGGCGGCGCAGCAGCCGGTGCAGTTCCCCGACTACGGCACCGAAGCGCGCGATCTCCTCGTCGGTCGCCACGGAGTCACCTGCTTCACAGCGCAATAGTTCTGACTACAGAGATAAGGTTACCCGGAACGCACCAGATCCAGGGGGAACCTCTCGTGAGCCACACCGTGCGGACCGCCGCGCGCCCGACCGTCGACCGTCCCGCCGCGGCCGGCGGCGGCGTGACCCTGCTGGTGCTGCTCGGCACGCTCACCGCGATCGGCCCGCTCTCGCTGGACATGTACCTGCCGGCGTTCCCCGCGATGACCCGCGAGCTCGGCGCCGACCAGGCCGGCATCCAGCTCTCACTGACCACCTGCCTGGTCGGCCTGGCGCTGGGCCAACTGGTCACCGGCCCGCTGAGCGACCGCTGGGGGCGGCGCCGACCGGTGCTGGTCGGCGTCGTCGCGTACGCCGTGCTCGCGCTGGCCTGCGCCGCGGCGCCGAACGCTCCGCTGCTGGCCGCCACGCGGTTCGTCCAGGGCGTGGCCGGCGGCATGGGCGTGGTGGTCGCCCGCGCGGTGGTCCGCGACCTCTACTCCGGTCGGGACGCCGCGAAGTACTTCTCCCGACTCACCCTGGTCTTCGGCGTGGCGCCGGTGGCCGCGCCCAGCGTGGGCAGCCTGGTGCTCCGGTTCGGCTCCTGGCGGGCCGTCTTCGTCGCCCTGGCCGTCATCGGCGCGCTGCTCGCCGTCGCGGTCGCGCTGCGCCTGCCGGAGACCCTGCCCGTGGAGCGCCGCAGCGCCGGCGGCCTGGGCGCCACCGCCCGCACCATGCGGTCACTGGCCGCCGACCGGGTCTACCTCGGGTACGCGCTGACCCAGGGCTTCGCGTTCGCCGGGCTGTTCGCGTACATCTCGGGGTCGTCGTTCGTGTTCCAGGACGTCTTCGGCGTCTCCGCCACGGTGTTCAGCGTGATCTTCGGCGTCAACGCGCTCGCCCTGGTCGCCACCGGGCAGCTCAACGCGCGGCTGCTCGACCGCTTCAGCCCGCGCCGACTGCTTGTCACCACGCTCGTGGTCGGCCTGGTCACCGCGACGGGCGTGCTGACCGGCGCGCTCGCCGGCAGTCTGGCGCTGACCGCGATGGCGCTGTTCGCCTTCGTCGGCTCACTGGGCATGGTGATGCCGAACAGCACCGCGCTGGCGCTTGACGCACACGCCCGTCACGCCGGCACCGCCGCCGCGCTGATGGGTGGCGTCCAGTCGGTGGTCGGCGCGCTCGCCGCGCCCCTGGTCGGCCTCGGCGGCGAGGGCAGCGCCCTCCCCATGGCCACCGTCCTGGCCGGCGCGGCCGCCCTCTCCCTCACCGCCGTCCTGACCCTCACCCGCCCCCGCTGACCTCCGGCGCCCCGGGCCGGGGTGTTAACAGGGGGCCCCTCCTCTACCGGAGGCGTTAAGAAGGGGCCCTTCCTTTCACGCGAAGCGGGCGGTGACGGCGGCACGGGTGGGCATGGCGGTGGCGCCGCCGGGGGACTCGCAGACCAGCCCGGCCACCCGGAGCGCGAACGCCACCCGCTCCCGCCAGCCGAGCGCGTCGGCCGGTTCACCGGCGGCGAGCAGGTCGGCCACCAGCGCGCCCATCACCGAGTCACCCGCACCGGTGGCGTCCACCGCGTCGACCTTCGGCGCGGGGATGCGCACCACGTCGTCGGCGGCGGCGACCAGGGCGCCATCCGCGCCGAGCGTGACCACGACGGTGGTCGCGCCCAGCTCCCGCAGGTACGCGGCGACGCCCTCGACCGGCTCGTGCGGGTAGAGCACCCGGGCGTCGGCGCTGCTGAGCTTGACCAGGTGCGCCCCGGCGGCGAACTCGGCGACCACCCCGCGCAGCCGGTCCAGCGCGTCCGGCGCGGTGAGCAGGCTGGGGCGGACGTTCGGGTCGAACACCCGCAGGCCACCCGCGATCGCCCACGCGCGCCGCGCGGCGGCCAGCACCGGCGGGTCGAGCAGCACGATCGAGCCGCAGTAGACCACGTCGGCGCCCTCCACCAGCGCCACGTCCAGGTCGTCCGGGCCGAGCAGGGCGTACGAGCGGGGCTCGCCGTAGAAGCGGAACTCCGGCTCCGGTCCGGCGAAGGTGGCCACCGCCAGCGCGGTCGGGGCGGGCACGGTCACCGCGCCCGCCACCCCGACGCCGGCCGCGGTGAGGAAGGTACGGATCCGCCCGGCCAGCGCGTCGTCGCCGAGCGAGCCGACGAACTGCACGTCCCCGCCGAGCCGGGCGACCGCCACCGCCACGTTGAGCGGTCCGCCGCCGATCGCCTGCCGGTAGACGGGTTCCCCGTCGTGCTCGGCGTCGAGCAGGTCGACCAACGCCTCGCCGAGCACCACCGCGTACCCCATCCTGGCTCCTCTCCTCGTCCTCCCCCGATCCTGGCGCATGCCGGGATCCGGCGCGACGGGACCCGGGCATCGACCAGCGGCTATTGCATACGGCGGCCCGACGTGATGGGATGGCGCTGCCGGGAGGGCGCGGTGGGCTGCCGCGCCGCCGGGTCGAGCCGACGCGAGGGCACCCACGGTCCGTGGCACGGACCGCAGGCGGTGCGCGTCCCCCGACGGTTCCGGCCGCACGCCGACCGCCGGGCGCGGGCACCGCGATCGTCGCATCCGCTCGTCGCAGCGGGGCGCGCCGAAGGCAGGTCGCGCTCCGCCAGTCAGGAGATCCCCGTGCACCGATCCCGTACGGCCGCGCTGGTCACCGCGGCCCTCACCCTGGCCCTGGGCGCGTTCGCCCTGGCCTCCCACTCCGATCCGGCGGCCGCCCACGGCGCGGCCATGACGCCGGGCGCCCGGACCTACCTGTGCTGGAAGGACGGCCTCTCCGGCACCGGTGAGATCCGCCCGAACAACCCCGCCTGCTCCGCCGCGGTCGCCGAGAACGGGGCGAACTCGCTCTACAACTGGTTCAGCGTGCTGCGCTCGGACGCGGGCGGGCGCACCGTCGGGTTCATCCCCGACGGCAAGCTGTGCAGCGGCGGGAACCCCAACTTCAGCGGCTACGACGCGGCGCGCAACGACTGGCCGCTCACGCACCTGACGGCCGGGCGGTCGATGGAGTTCCGCTACAGCAACTGGGCCCACCACCCGGGCACGTTCTACTTCTACGTCACCAAGGACAGCTGGAGCCCGACCCGCCCGCTGGCCTGGAGCGACCTGGAGGAGCAGCCGTTCCTGCAGGTGACCAACCCGCCGCAGCGCGGCGCGGTCGGCACCAACGACGGGCACTACTACTTCACCGGCAACCTGCCGACCAACAAGAGCGGCCGGCACATCATCTACTCGCGCTGGGTCCGCTCGGACAGCCAGGAGAACTTCTTCGGCTGCTCCGACGTGACGTTCGACGGCGGCAACGGCGAGGTGACCGGGATCGGCTCGGGCGGCGGTACGCCGACGCCCACGCCGACCACCCCCACGCCGACCCCGACCACCCCGACGCCCACGCCGACCACGCCGACGCCCACGCCCACCTCGACGTCGACCATGCCGGCCGGCGCCTGCATGGCGGTCTACAAGGTGGTCAGCGCCTGGCAGGGCGGCTTCCAGGGCGAGGTCATGATCATGAACCACAGCACCCGGACGTACGCCGGGTGGACGGCGAACTGGACCTGGCCGAGCGGCCAGACCATCAACCAGGTGTGGAACGGCACGCTGAGCGGCAGCGGGGCGTCGGTGACGGTCACCAACGCCTCCTACAACGGCAGCGTCCCGCCGGAGGGCACCACCACGTTCGGCTTCACCGCGAACACCTCCGGCACCAACACCCTGCCAACGGTCACCTGCACCGGTCGGTGACCCCGCACTGAGAAGGCCCCCGGGGGTGTTCCCCCGGGGGCCCTTCACCGTGTGCGGTCAGCGCACCATGCTGCCCACGACCGGCTTGGTCAGCAGCGCGGACTGGTTGCGCTGGATGCCCGGGTCGAGCGTCTTCGCCACGAAGATCGCGTGCCAGATGCAGAAGATCAGCACGGTCCACACCTTCCGGGAGTGGTCGGCCTCCTCCCGCTTGTGCTCGTCCAGCAGCCGCAGCGCGTACGACAGGTCGATCAGGTCGCCCGCGCCGGAGGTGGACAGCACGTGCCGGGCCCACTCGTACATCTCGCCGCGCAGCCACACCCGGGTCGGGGTGGGGAAGCCGAGCTTCTTGCGGTTGACGATGGCCGGCGGCACCACGCCCTGCAGCGCCTGGCGCATGGCGTACTTGGTGGCCTCGGAGCGGGGCGGCAGCTTCAGGTCGACCGGGATGCCGGCGGCGACGTTGAACACCTCCCGGTCCAGGAACGGCACCCGGACCTCCAGCGAGTGCGCCATCGAGATCCGGTCGGCCTTGACCAGGATGTCGCCGCGCAGCCAGGTGTAGAGGTCGACGTACTGCATCTTGGTGACGTCGTCCAGCTCGGTGCACTCGGCGTAGATCGGCGCGGTGACGTCGGTGTAGCGCACCGAGGGGTCGTAGCGGCGCAGCAGGTGCTGCTTCTCCTCCTCGGTGAACATCCGCGCGTTGCCGTAGTAGCGCTGTTCGATCGGGGTGGTGCCGCGCTCCAGGAAGCTCTTGCCCTTGACCCCCTGCGGGATGGCCTTGGAGACCGCCCGCAGCCCCTTCTGCACGCCGTCCGGCAGGCCGTTGACGGTGCTGAGCGAGAGCGGCTCGCGGTAGATCGTGTAACCGCCGAAGAACTCGTCCGCACCCTCGCCGGAGAGCACCACGGTGACGTGCTCGGCGGCCTTCTTCGCCACGAAGTAGAGCGGCACCAGGGCCGGGTCGGCGACCGGGTCGTCCAGGTGCCAGACGATCTTCGGCAGCGCGTCGATCATGTCCTGCGGCCCGATCTTGGTCGGGATGGTCGTCACGTCGAGGTGCCGGGCCGAGTCCTGGGCCACGTCGATCTCGGAGTAGCCGGGCACGTCGTAGCCGACCGTGAAGGTGAGGATGTTCGGGTTGAACTCGCGGGCCAGCGCCACCACCGCGGTCGAGTCGATGCCGCTGGACAGGAACGAGCCGACCGGCACGTCCGAGCGCATGTGCATCCGGACGCTCTCGCGCAGCGTCTCCCGGATCTCGTGGTAGAGCTTCTGCTCGTCGGAGACCGGGGCCGGGCGGAACACCGGCCGGTACCAGCGGCGCACCTCGATCCGGCCGCCCGGGGTCCAGGTGAGGTACTCCCCCGAGCCGATCCGGCTGATCCCCCTGTGCAGCGTGCCCGGCTCCGGGACGTACTGGAGGGTCAGGTAGTGGCTCAGGTTGGCGGTGTCGATGCCGGCGTCGCCCTGGTAGGCCGAGTGCGCGAACGGCAGCAGCGCCTTCTTCTCCGAGGCCAGGTAGAGGCCGTCCTGGGTCTCCAGGTAGTGCAGCGGCTTGATGCCGAAGTAGTCCCGGGCGCCGAAGGCCCGCCGCTCCTGCCGGTCCCAGATCACGAACGCGAACATGCCGCGCAGCTTGGTGAGCACCTGCTCACCCCAGTAGTGGTAGCCGGCGACGATCACCTCGCCGTCGCCGTTCGTGGCGAACTGGGCCCCGTAGTCGCGGATCAGCTCGTCCCGCAGCTCGATGTAGTTGTAGATCTCGCCGTTGAAGGTGAGCAGGTAGCGGCCGCCGGCGTAGGGCAGGGGCTCGTGGCTGAGCGCCACGTCGATGATGGCCAGGCGCTTGTGCGCGAACACGCCGTCCGCGTACCGGCCGGAGGCGTCGCCGACCACCTCGACCCCGGTCTCGTCCGGGCCACGGTGGTGCAGGCACTCCAGTGCGCCGGCGATGTGGTCGCGGTGGGCGGCGGCGTCGCCGCGCGCGCTGAAGAAGGCCAGGAGTCCGCACATGGGGGCCATCTTTCCACGCGCCGGAAGCCGTCGTCGCGGCACCGCAGGCACCTCCCGCTGACGTGCGCGCGGTACCGTCGGGACCAGCGACGAGGCGCAGGGAGGGCAGATCATGGCCGAGGAGCGGACGCAGCAGGGCAAGCCGGCGGACGGCACGGAGTCGCACGACCCGGACTTCCCGGAGGCGTTCCTGTCGTTCATGCGGCAGGGCTGGCGGGACACCGAGCTGTCGGTCACGCCGAGGCCGGAGGTGCCCAACCACGCCAAGCGGCGGGCCGCGCTGGCCGAGGCCTTCCCGGGCGAGACGCTCGTCATCCCCACCGGCACCGAGAAGGTACGCGCCAACGACACCGACCACCGGTTCCGGCCGGGCAGCGACTTCGCGTACCTGACCGGCGACCTGGAGCCCGACAGCGTGCTGGTGCTGCGGCCGGGCGGCGAGGCCACGCTGTTCATGCGCCCCCGTTCGTCCCGGGCGACCGACGAGTTCTTCCGCAGCCGCCATGGCGAGCTGTGGGTGGGCCGCCGGCCGACGCTGCGGGAGAAGTCGACCGAGCTGGGCCTGCCGACAGCCGATCTGAGCGAGCTGGACGCGGCGCTGGCCGAGCTGGCGCCGGGGCGGACCCGGGTGCTGCGCGGTTTCGACGCCCGGGTGGACGCCGCGGTGCGCCGGTACGACGGTCCGCGCGCCGAGGGCCAGCCGGGCCGCGACCGGGAGCTGGCCATCGCGATCTCGGAGCTGAAGCTCGTCAAGGACGAGTGGGAGATCGCGCAGCTCCAGGAGGCGTGCGACGCCACCGTGCGCGGCTTCGAGGACGTGGCCCGCGCGCTTCCGGCCGACCGCGCGGTCTCCGAGCGGCTGCTGGAGGGCGTCTTCGCGCTGCGCGCCCGGCACGACGGCAACGACGTGGGCTACGGCTCGATCGTCGGGGCCGGCGAGCACGCCACGATCCTGCACTGGGTGCACAACCACGGCGCCACCCGCCCGGGCGACCTGTTGCTGATGGACATGGGTGTGGAGAACCGCAACCTCTACACCGCCGACGTCACCCGGGTGCTGCCGGTCGACGGCCGGTTCACCCCGTTGCAGCGCCAGGTCTACGACGCCGTCTACGCCGCCCAGCAGGCCGGCATCGACATGTGCAAGCCGGGGGTGGGCTTCCGGGACGTGCACCTGGCCTCGATGCGGGTGCTGGCCGAGGCGCTGAAGGACCTCGGCCTGCTGCCGGTGAGCGTGGACGAGGCGATGGACCCGGCCTCCACGGTCTACCGCCGGTGGACCCTGCACGGCACGAGCCACATGCTCGGCATCGACGTGCACGACTGCGCCAACGCGCGCAAGGAGACCTATCGCGACGGCCCGCTCGGCGAGGGCTACGTGCTCACCGTCGAGCCGGGGCTCTACTTCCAGCCGGAGGACGAGCTGGTCCCCGAGGAGCTGCGGGGCATCGGCGTGCGGATCGAGGACGACATCCTCGTCACCGCCGACGGTCCGGTGAACCTCTCGGCCGGTCTGCCGCGCCGCTCGGACGAGGTGGAGACCTGGCTGGCCGAGCAGCGCGAGGCGGGCCCCCGCCTGCCCGGCTGACCTTCGGGCCGCTCGACCCCACGGCGGGCCCCACCACCGCAGGACGGTGGTGGGGCCCGCCGTTTGCGCCTTCATGGACCGAATGCGGGCTTTTTTCGGATACGTCTTCCTCGCGAGGATCCTTCTCATACGGTGTCGAACAGAGGCTACAACCGGTTTGTAGCTGGTCGCCCGGCCTGGGGCGGTGCGACCCGTTTGGGTAGAACCGAAAGGGCGGAAGGCTCTCATGTCCAACGACGTAACGACACCCGACGGAGGGGCCCCCATGGCCACCCCGCCGACGAGCAGGCGACGGGCGCTCTGGGTCGCCACCGGCGTGGCCGGGCTGACCGGCGTCGTCGGTCTGGCGGCGCTGGGTGGCCTCGCCGCTCGGGACGACAAGTCCGGCGGCACGGAGCCGGTGGCGGACAACCACGCCGCGGCGCCGCAGCACTCCGACAAGGACTCCCGCGGGAGCGACGAGCACGGCAAGGACGGCAAGGACCGTGGCCAGGAGGGCCGGGACAAGGGCGAGTGGGGCGAGTGGGGTGACAAGGACGACCACGGCAAGGTCCGTGAGGTGCCCTGTGACGACGACGCCCTGGTCGACGCGCTGGACCTGACCAACCGGGACCACGGCGGCACCCTGAAGCTGGCCGAGAACTGCACCTACGAGGTCGACGTCAAGGACCGCAAGTTCGGCGGCGGCCTGCCCGAGATCAAGCAGGACGTCACCATCAAGGGCAACGGCTCCACCATCAAGCGCGACGCCGAGGACACCTTCCGGATCTTCCGCGTCGTCGACGGCGGCGCCCTGACCCTCAAGGACCTCACCGTCAAGGGCGGCAACGCCAACGAGTTCAAGTACGGCGGCGGTGGGGCGCCACCCACGCCGACGGCGTCGGGGCCGGCGGGCGGCGACGAGAAGCGGGGCGAGGGTGACGGCGGCGCGCTGCTGGTCGAGCGCGGCGGCAAGGCCCACCTGTCCCAGGTCAAGCTCACCGACAACAACGCCGAGGGCAACGGCGGCGCGATCGCCAACTACGGCCGCGTCTGGGTCGAGGACAGCAAGGTCTACGGCAACCACGCCCAGGGCGACGGCGGCGGCATCTTCAACCAGGGCGTACTCAAGGTCGAAGAGTCCCACGTCGACGACAACACCGCCGGCGGCAACGGCGGCGGCATCGCCAACGGCAACGGCCTGCCCGGCAAGCACGACGGCCACGACGCCGAAGCCTCGGCCCTGAAGGGCTACGACCCCAAGGGCAAGCACGACGAGGCCGGCACCGTCGAGATCGTCGGCTCCGACCACGGCAAGGACGGCATCAAGTCCACCCTGTCGCACAACCGCGCCGGCAAGAACGGCGGCGGCCTGTTCAGCAGCGGCGGCACCGTCACCGTCTCCTTCACCGCGATCGGCGGCAACACCGCCTGCGAGAACGGCGGTGGCGTCTACGCCGAGAACACCGACCTCGACCTCGACAAGGTCCACGTCGTCGGCAACCACGCCGACGGCAACGGCGGCGGCGTCGTCGTCACCGGCGGCAAGCACTGGGGCTACCCCAACAACAAGGACGAGGCCAGCGCCACCATCTCGGACAGCGTCATCGCCGACAACACCGCCAACCGCTTCGGCGGCGGCATCTTCAACGGCGAATGGCTCGTCAAGATCGAAGACGGCTTCCTCACCCGCGAGCACGACAAGGACGACAACGCCACCCTCACCATCCGCGACACCCTGGTCAAGGGCAACACCGCCCTCAACGGCGGCGGCATCTTCAACAACAAGGCCAAGATCACCCTGACCAAGACCCACGTCACCAAGAACACCGCCACCGACTCCAGCAAGCTGCACCGCGTCGCCGGCGGCGTCCTCAACAACGAAGGACGCGTCAAGCTCGACGACGAGTCCCTCATCAGCAACAACGACCCCACCAACTGCGCCAACACCGTCGAGGACTGCTTCAACTGAACCACCACATAACCGCCGGAGCCCTTCTCCCGCCGCGCGCGGCGGGAGGAGGGCTCCGGACCCGGCGTCGCTTGTCGCGGTTCCTGCCCCGTGCGGCCAGACCTCGACGCCGCGGGGCGTGTCGCGGCGGCTAGCCGGACGCATCACGAACGATATGACTCCTGGTCATAAATATGACTGAGCGGTATATCGCTCTCTGGCCCTCATGTCCGCCGCCCGCGTTCGCCTCCCGACCGTCCGTCGCGCCTCCCGCATCGCCTGTCCCGGCGCGGTGTCCCCGACCGGGGCCTCCCGTCCCTGCTGCGCCGCCGCGACCCACCCGCACCCTTATGCGGGTTTTTTTCGTATATGGCCACGAGGCGAAGAAGGTTCTCATACGTTCATGTTCAGCAGCTACAACCGATTTGTAGCGAAGGCCGCCTCGCCGTGGCGAAGCGACCTTGTCAGGTACAAGGAGAGGGCAGAGAGCTCCGATGTCCAACTACCTTCGCAATAACGATGACGCCACCCGTGAGACCGTCTCCCCGCTCCGGCGTCGCCGTCTCTGGCTCGCCACCGGCGTCGTAGGCCTGACCGGAGCGGTCAGCCTCGCCGGCGTGGCCTACGCGACGACCGGGGTCACCGGTCCGCACCGGCTCGCCGACGTGAAGTGGTCGACCGCGCAGCAGCTCAGCGACGACGCCCACGGCGACGACGAGGGCAAGTACGGCGAGGACGAGTACGGCCGCGACGGGCACGGCAAGGACGGCAAGGACCGTGGCCAGGAGGGCCGGGACAAGGGCGAGTGGGGCGAGTGGGGTGACAAGGACGACCACGGCAAGGTCCGTGAGGTGCCCTGTGACGACGACGCCCTGGTCGACGCGCTGGACCTGACCAACCGGGACCACGGCGGCACCCTGAAGCTGGCCGAGAACTGCACCTACGAGGTCGACGTCAAGGACCGCAAGTTCGGCGGCGGCCTGCCCGAGATCAAGCAGGACGTCACCATCAAGGGCAACGGCTCCACCATCAAGCGCGACGCCGAGGACACCTTCCGGATCTTCCGCGTCGTCGACGGCGGCGCCCTGACCCTCAAGGACCTCACCGTCAAGGGCGGCAACGCCAACGAGTTCAAGTACGGCGGCGGTGGGGCGCCACCCACGCCGACGGCGTCGGGGCCGGCGGGCGGCGACGAGAAGCGGGGCGAGGGTGACGGCGGCGCGCTGCTGGTCGAGCGCGGCGGCAAGGCCCACCTGTCCCAGGTCAAGCTCACCGACAACAACGCCGAGGGCAACGGCGGCGCGATCGCCAACTACGGCCGCGTCTGGGTCGAGGACAGCAAGGTCTACGGCAACCACGCCCAGGGCGACGGCGGCGGCATCTTCAACCAGGGCGTACTCAAGGTCGAAGAGTCCCACGTCGACGACAACACCGCCGGCGGCAACGGCGGCGGCATCGCCAACGGCAACGGCCTGCCCGGCAAGCACGACGGCCACGACGCCGAAGCCTCGGCCCTGAAGGGCTACGACCCCAAGGGCAAGCACGACGAGGCCGGCACCGTCGAGATCGTCGGCTCCGACCACGGCAAGGACGGCATCAAGTCCACCCTGTCGCACAACCGCGCCGGCAAGAACGGCGGCGGCCTGTTCAGCAGCGGCGGCACCGTCACCGTCTCCTTCACCGCGATCGGCGGCAACACCGCCTGCGAGAACGGCGGTGGCGTCTACGCCGAGAACACCGACCTCGACCTCGACAAGGTCCACGTCGTCGGCAACCACGCCGACGGCAACGGCGGCGGCGTCGTCGTCACCGGCGGCAAGCACTGGGGCTACCCCAACAACAAGGACGAGGCCAGCGCCACCATCTCGGACAGCGTCATCGCCGACAACACCGCCAACCGCTTCGGCGGCGGCATCTTCAACGGCGAATGGCTCGTCAAGATCGAAGACGGCTTCCTCACCCGCGAGCACGACAAGGACGACAACGCCACCCTCACCATCCGCGACACCCTGGTCAAGGGCAACACCGCCCTCAACGGCGGCGGCATCTTCAACAACAAGGCCAAGATCACCCTGACCAAGACCCACGTCACCAAGAACACCGCCACCGACTCCAGCAAGCTGCACCGCGTCGCCGGCGGCGTCCTCAACAACGAAGGACGCGTCAAGCTCGACGACGAGTCCCTCATCAGCAACAACGACCCCACCAACTGCGCCAACACCGTCGAGGACTGCTTCAACTGACCTGACTGTCCCGGGGTACGGACCGGCCCCCCTGCCAGCACTGGCAGGGGGGCCGGTCCGCTTGTGGGATCAGCTCTGCACGAAGACCGCCACGCTGCGCGCCGGCACGGTGAACGTGCCCGCGGCCCGGTCGAACGAGGCCGCCCGCAGCGCCGGATCGGCCGAGTCACGCAGCACCGGGTGCAGCGCCACGTTCGCGCCGCGCAGACCGCTCACGGTCTGCTTCGCCGTCTCCGGGGTGGCGTTGAAGACGACGGTCACCGACTTCCACTTCCCGTCCAGCCCGCGGGCGTCCAGGGTCATGGTGAGCACGCCCGGGGTCTCCTTCTCCCCGGACAGCGGGAACGCGACCCGCTTCTGCACCTGGTCGGCGGTGGACAGGCCGAACACCGGCGAGGACCGTCGGACCCGCAGCAGCTCCGCGTACCGGGCGTCGGCCAGGTCGACCGCCGCGCAGTCCGGCACCAGCTTCGGATCGGCCAGCAGCGGCTTCGCGTACGGCCACTTGTCCTTGTTGTCCTGCTCCGGCGGCAGGCCGGCGCCGAATCCGTTGCCCTGGGCGCAGTCCCAGCGGATCTGGTTGAACCAGTCGCCGGAGTTGTACGAGTTGCGGTCCAGCGACTTCGACCGCAGCCGCTCCGAGCCGGTCGTCACGAACCCGGTGCCCTGCCCCAGCGCGGTGGTGGCCAGCGCGAGCACCTGCATCCGCGCCCGGTCCTGCGCCGAGGTTCCCTGCGGCAGCTTGTACGCCAGCGCGTCGTAGAGGATCTCGTTGTCGTGCGCGTCGACGTACGTGACCGCCTCGCCCGGTGCGGCCGTGTAGCCGGCCGGGGAGCCGTTGTAGTCGACCTGCGCGCCGGTGACCGTCCTCCCGGCGGAGTCGGTGAACCGGTAGTCGCGCAGGTTGCCGGTCAGGCCCACCTTGATCAGGTCGTGGGCGTGCAGCAGCCGGGCCTTCTGCTCGGCCGCCGAGCCGTTCACCGCGTCCCCGTTCGGGTCGGTGAACAGGCCGGAGGCGAAGCCCTGCACGCGAGGGTTGGCGTCGAACGGACCGCCGCCGCGCACCGCGTCGCGGAGCCGGTCGTTGAACGTGCCGATCCCGGTGCCGGCCATGTTGGCCTGGGTGGCCTGGACGAAGCGGGCGTCGTTGGCGACCTCGCCGAAGTTCCAGCCCTCGCCGTAGAGCAGGATCTTCCGGCCGTCGACCCCGTCCCGGGCGAGCGTGAGCTTGTCCAGCGCGGCCCGCACGGCCAGGATGTTCGCCTTCGGGTGGTGGCCCATCAGGTCGAACCGGAACCCGTCCACCTTGTACGCCTTGGCCCAGGTGACGAGGGAGTCCACCACGAGCTTGCCCATCATGGCGTGCTCCGGGGCGGTGTTGGCGCAGCACGTCGAGTTGGCGACCGCGCCGTCGTCCAGCAGCCGGTGGTAGTAGCCGGGCACCACCTGGTCGAGCACCGACTTCGGATCGGTGCCCGCCGCCGAGGTGTGGTTGTAGACCACGTCCATGACCACCCGCAGGCCGGCCTGGTTCACCCCGGCGACCATCTGCCGGAACTCGGTGGTGCGCTTCGCGCCGCTCGGGTCGACCGCGTAGCCGCCCTCCGGCACGGTGTAGTGCAGCGGGTCGTACCCCCAGTTGTAGCCGTCGGTCTCGGCCACCGCCGCGACGCACTTCTGCTGCTGGTCCGAGTCCGGCGGCAGCTTCGCCAGGTCGCAGGCGGGCTGGGCCTGGTCGGCCCGCTTTTCGGGAATGGTGGCGAAGTCGAACGCCGGCAGCAGGTGCAGGTAGTTGACCCCGGCGTCGCCGAGCGCCCGCAGGTGCGTCATCCCGGCGGTGTTCGGGTCGGTGAAGGCGAGGTAGGTGCCCCGCTTCTCCGCCGGGACCGTGCTGTCGGCGATCGAGAAGTCGCGTACCGACAGCTCGGAGATCTGCGCCTTGGACGCGGGCGCCGCCGCCGGCTTGCGCAGCTTCGACCAGCCGGCCGGCGCCAGGGCCGGGTCGGTCAGGTCGACGATCTGGCTGTGCGTCGAGTTCGGCGCGAGCGCCACCGAGTACGGGTCGGTCACCGACGCGGTGACCACCTTCTGCGCCGCCGGCTGCCAGGCCTCGACCTGGTAGCGGTAGTAACGGCCGGCCCAGGCCTTGGTGCCGCGCACCGACCACACGCCGGTGCGGTCGTTGCGGCTCATCGCCACCGTGCTCGGCTGCGCCGTCGGCGAGTCGAACAGTTGCAGCGACACCTTCCGCGCGGTCGGCGCCCACACCGCGAGGGTGGGCACCCGGCCGGCGAACGTCGGGCCGAGCTTCGCGCCGGTCGCCGCCGCGTAGACGTCGTCGAGCACGCCCGGGATCTGCACCCCGGTGGCGCCGAGCAGCGTGCCCTCGGCGTCCCGCTCGGTGACCACGAGCTGCCCGCGCAGCGCCGCCGGCACCTTGGCCAGGTCGGCGCGGTCCAGCGTGAACGCGCGATAGGTCCAGAGCTGGGGGTACGCCTGCCGTTGCGCCTCGGTCAGCCCGTTGCGCTGCGCCCGCAGCGGCAGTGTGGTGTACGTGCCGGTCAGCTCGCCGTCGGCGATGCCGAGGCCGCCGGCCGGGGCGGCGACCAGCGCGTACCGCTTGCCGTCGGTCGGGCCGGTGGCCCAGGCGACGGTGGACCTGTCGATCCACTGTGCCTTCTGCTTGGTCAGGTCGAGGTCCTTGGCGGCGCCGGTGGTGGCGGCCGGCAGCAGCCGACCCTTGACCCCGGCCAGCAGCCAGACCTCGTGCCCGACGGCGGTCAGGTCGAGCCGCTGGTCGTCCGGCTGATCCTTCTCGTCGCCCTTGTGGATGATGTAGCTCAGCCCGGTCGCGCCGGCGGCGAGGGGCACCCGGAACACGGCGCCGTAGGCGTCGATCTTCTCCGGCTTCAGCGGGGCGGCCCAGTCGGTCGGGTTGGCCGCGCCGTCCCACAGGTGCAGGCCCCAGCCGTCGTAGTTGCCGTCGGCCTTGCGCCAGTGGATGACCGCGGTGCCCTGGTCGACCGGCGGGTCGGGCTCGCCGGTGGCGGCCTGCCGGGTCGGGTACAGCGTCGGGTCGCCCTGCTTCACCCAGACCTCACCGGTCTGGGTCACGTCGATGGTGCGGTCGTTCGCCACGTCCTTGTTGCCGTCTTTGTCGACCACCAGGAAGCCGACCGACTTGGCGCCCGGCTTGAGCTTCACCCAGGCGAACCGGCCGTACGAGTCCTCACCGGCGAACGGCTGCCCCGTGGGCCACTCGGTGGCGTACGCCGGGTCGATGTCGCCCCAGGTGTAGAGCCCCCAGTCGTCGTACCCGCCGGCCGGGCGCTGGTAGTGCACGATCGCCCAGTCCCGGGACGCGCCCTGGGCCGGGGTGCCGACCGTGCCGGTGGTGCGGGCGGTGGCGGTACGGCCCTTGCCGTCTCGGACCACCGCCTTGTACTCGACGGTGGTGCCGCCGGCCAGGCCGGTCAGGTCGTGGTGCACGGTGTACGGGGCGCGGTCGGCCGTGCCCAGCAGCGTCCACTTCCCGCCGGGGACCCGGGCGGCGAACGTGACGGTGGCCAGCGGGTCGCCCTCGACCTGGGCGGTGATCGCGGTCCGGGTGGGGACCGGCGCGTCACCCGGCTCGGTGAGCGTGACGCGCGGCGCCGCGCCGGCCGCCGGGATCGCCCGGTCCGCCTTGAGCACCACGGCCGACATCGCCGGCACGGTGAGGCTCAGCTTGCCGTCGCCGCCGGCCGTGGCGGCTGCGGCGCCGCCGTAGACGCCGGTGAAGCGGGTGCCGGCCGACCAGGTGTCCACCGTGACAGTCTGCGGGGTCGAGGCGTTGTTCACGGCCGCGACGTACTCCACCCGCTCGGACGCAAGGACGCGGGAGAACGCGAAGACGCCCGGGCCGTCGGCGGCGTACCGGGTGACCTGGACGCCGTCGCGCAGCGCCGGGTGCGCCGTCCGCAGCTTGCCCAGCTCGGCGATGGTCCGGTAGAGCGGGTGCCGGGTGTCGTACTGGTCGACGGCGTGGGTGCGGGTGGTGCCGATCAGGTCGTCGTCGAGGTAGTCCGCGGTCCGCGAGGCGAACATGTCCTGGCGGGCGTCCTTGTCCCCGCCGGGTCCGGTGAAGCCCTGCTCGTCGCCGGAGTAGACCACCGGCTGGCCTCGGGTCAGGAACATCAGCTGGTGGGCGAGCTGGTCGCGGCGCAGCTGGGCGGCGTCGTCCCCGCCGGCCGCGGCGATGAACGAGCCGATCCGACCCATGTCGTGGTTGCCGAGGAACGTGGTGAGCCGGTTCGCGTTCGTGTCGCGGGCCGAGTAGAGGTCGTCCTTGGCGTACACGTCGGCGAGCGCCTTGGCCGAGCCGTCGGCGGCGGTGTAGCCGCGCGCCGCCTCCTGGAACGAGAAGTCGAGCGTGGCGGGCAGGCCGCCCTGCCGGACGTAGGTCGACTCGATCTCCTGGTCGGCGCTGTAGACCTCGCCGAACATGAAGAAGTCCTTCTTGCCGGCCTTCGCGGCGGCGGCGTCGATGCCCCGGGTGAACTGCGGCCAGAAGTCGAGGTTGGCGTGCTTGACCGTGTCCAGGCGGAAGCCGTCGACACCGGCCTTCCCGATCCACTGGGCGTAGATGTCGGTCATGCCGCGCACGACCTCGGGGCGCTCGGTCCACAGGTCGTCGAGGCCGAAGAAGTCGCCGTACTCGCTGTTCTCGCCGGCGAAGGTCGAGTCACCACGGTTGTGGTACATGGTCGGGTCGTTGAGCCACGCCGGGACCTTGACCTTCGCGTCGGCCGGGCTGGCGAACGTCGGGGTGTACGGGAACGACGTCGCGTTCACCGCCGGGAACTTCCGGGTGCCGTCGGCGTAGTTGCGGTCCTCGAACGCCCGCCCCTGCGCGTCGGTGTAGGGCGCGGTCTTCTTGTCCACGTAGCCGTACTTGTCCTCGGCGTACCGGATGACGTCGGCGGTGTGGTTGACGATGATGTCGAGGTAGACCTTGATCCCGCGCCGGTGCGCCAGGTCGACGAGCTTCTTCAGCTCGGCGTTGGTGCCGAAGTGCGGGTCGACCTGGGTGAAGTCGGTGATCCAGTAGCCGTGGTAGCCGGCCGAGACGTCGGAACCGGTGCCCTGCACCGGCCGGTTCTTGAAGATCGGGGCCAGCCAGATGGCGGTGGTGCCCATCCCCTGGATGTAGTCCATCTTGTCGATGACGCCCTTGAGGTCGCCGCCGTGGTAGAAGCCCTTGTCCTTGGGGTCGAGGCCGGTGGCGAGCCGGTCGCCGCGCAGGCCGCCGGTGTCGTTGCGCTTGTCGCCGTTGGCGAAGCGGTCCGGCAGCACGAAGTAGAACTGCTCCGCCTTGGCGGTGGTGCGACCGGCCTTGAGCAGCGTGTCGGCGGACGGTTCGCGGTCCCACTGCGGCGCGTTGCCGGCCGCGAGCACGTTGGGGGTGGTGGCGCGGTCGGTGCCGTCGGCGTTCAGCTGGTGGAGGGCCACCGGAACGCCGACGAGGGTGAGTACGAGGGAGGAGACCAGGGCGAGCAGCGCCTTGGGGGATATCGGCGGCGGTTTCATCGACGGCCTTTCTCTGGTCGCTGATTCGCCCGCACGCTAGCCCTTGCCGAAACATTCTGCAATACCTTGCAAACGATGCCGCAACAAAGCAGTCATCTTGCAAGCGAGGCGCTGACGCCGCCGCCCACTCAGAGCCCGGCGCAGGTCACGCCGTCGACCGTGCAGCCCGCCGGACGGGAGTCCGCGCGCTCGATGTGGAACTGCACCGGCACCGACGCACCGGCGGCCAGATCGACGCCGCTGCGGTAGGTGAGCACACCGTCGGCGAAGCCGAACGTGCCCTGCTCGGCGCCCTGCACCCAGGCCGTGACCAGCCGGCCGCCGGGATACGTCACCCTCACCGTCCAACCCTGCGCCGCGTCGCCGGAGTTGACCAGCCGCACCTCGCCGATGAAACCGCCGTCGAAGCTGTTCACCACCGCGTATCGGCCGGTCACCGCGGACGGCGGAGCCGGCGGCGGAGGAGGTGGCGGGGCCGGTCGACCACCCCCGCGCGGGCTGACCGTCGGCACGACCGGCGTCGGCGCGGCGGGCAGCACGGTCGACC
>NZ_CADEAU010000058.1 GCF_902825405.1 Micromonospora maritima
GAGGGGGTGGCCGCCTGGGCGTTCGCGTCGGCCGGGCTGACCGCCGCCCAGGGCGTCGCCACCGGCACGGTCTACGGCGCGCTGGTCCTGGTGGCCAGCCTGCCCGGCGCCGCGGTGCTGCTGATGCGCCGCCTGCCGCGCCGGGAGCCCGGCAACTGTCGGTGATCCCGCCTACGGTGAGGATGCGAGGTGTGCGTCGTCGGGTCCGCCCGGCGACCGGACGGAGGAGAACCATGGACGAAACCCTGCCCAACGCGACGGTCCGGACCCGGGTCACGGTCCCGCTCAGGTTCCCCGACGGATACGTGACCACCGCCTCGGTGCACACCTTCCACGGCCTGGTGGACGGCCGCGAGCACCTGGCGTTCGGGCTGGGCGACCACGAGGCGGCGGACCCGCCGCTGGTCCGTCCGCACAGCGAGTGCCTCACCGGGGACGTGTTCGGCAGCCAGCGCTGCGACTGCGGCCCGCAGTTGCGCGAGGCGGTGGAGCGGATCGCCGACGCCGGCGGCTACCTGCTCTACCTGCGGCAGGAGGGCCGGGGCATCGGCCTGTACGCCAAGCTCGACGCCTACGCCCTGCAGGACGACGGCCTCGACACGTACGAGGCGAACCTGGCGCTCGGCCGGGGCGCCGACGAGCGGGACTACACGGTGGCCGCGCAGATGCTCGCCGCGCTGGGAGTGGACCGGGTGGCCCTGCTCAGCAACAATCCGGACAAAGCCGCCCAGTTGGAGCGGCTCGGCGTCCGGGTGGCCGACCGGGTGACCACGGGCGTGCACCTGTCCCCGGCGAACGCCGACTACCTGGCGGCCAAGGTCACCCGCGCCGACCACGCCCTCGACCTGCCGTTCGTACCGTGACCGGCCGGCCGTACGTGCTGCTCAGCTGCGCGATGTCGATCGACGGCTACATCGACGACGCGACGACCGAGCGGTTGCTGCTCTCCAACGACGACGACCTGGACCGGGTGGACGCGACCCGAGCCGGGTGCGACGCGATCATGGTGGGCGCGGCTACGGTCCGCCGGGACGACCCGCGGCTGCTGGTGCGCAGCGAGCGCCGGCGGGCCGAGCGGGTCGCGCGGGGGCTGTCCCCGTCGCCGGTCAAGGTCACGGTCACCGGCAGCGGCGACCTCGACCCGGCGGCCCGGTTCTTCACCGCGGGCGACGGGGCGAAGCTGGTCTACTGCCCGAGCGGTGTGGTGGACAAGGCCCGGGAGCAGGTCGGCGCGGTGGCCACGGTGGTCGACGCCGGCGAGTCGGTGACCCCGGAGGCGGTCGTGGCCGACCTGGCCGGGCGCGGCGTGAGCCGGCTGATGGTCGAGGGCGGCGGCTCGGTGCACTGCCAGTTCCTCACCGCCGGCCTGGCCGACGAGTTGCACCTGGTGGTCGCGCCGTTCTTCGTGGGGGACCGTCGGGCGCCCCGCTTCGTGGGGGACGGCCGCTTCCCGTGGCACCCGGGCCGCCGTGCCCGGGTCGTCGAGGTCCGCCAGATCGGCGACGTGGTGCTGACCCGCTACGCGCTCTCCGACCGCTGCCCCGCCTGACGCTCCGTCCCGGTCCGCCCTTGTGCGAGACCACGGTCGATATTAGTTTGTTGACAATCCATACGAACTGATTCCCGTGGACCCTTCCCGAAGGGGGACCGATGACACACCCCGACCCGGGTGCCTCCCGTCGCCGCTTCCTCGGCCTGGTGGGCCTCGGCGTGGCCGCCACCACCGCCGGGCCGCTGCTCGCCGGCTGTTCCGAGAAGCCGGCCGGCTCCGGCGGCGCCCAGCAGCTCGACGCCGTCTCCGGCGTGTTGCCGACGCGCAAGGACCCGACCGGCGGCGTCAAGCCCGACATCGTCGGCACCCGGCCGGTGGCCGACGGTTACACCAGCTATCCGGCCACCCTGGTCGACGCCGTCACCGACAGGCCGGGCACCAGCGGCAAGCAGGTCACCGCGATGACGCCCGCCTGGGGGGCCGCGCCGCCCGGCATCGCCCAGAGCGCCTACCTCCAGGCCGTCAACGCCGAGCTGGGCACGCCCGTCAACTTCACCATCCAGGACGGCGTCACCTACGCCGACAAGCTCAACGCCATGCTCAGCGCGCGGGACGTGCCGGAGCTGCTCTGCGTGCCGGGCTGGGAGGTGGAGAAGATCCCGCGCTTCGCCGAGGCGATCAAGGTGCTCTTCGAGGACCTCACCGACCACCTCAGGGGCGACGCGGTCGACGCGTACCCGATGCTGGCCAGCTTTCCCACCGGCGCCTGGCGCGAGGCGGTCTGGAACGAGCGGCTGGTGTCCGTGCCCAACCCCACCGACTCGCCGTTCCCGTGGGTGCTGTTCACCCGCAGGGACCTGCTCGACGCGCGCGGCCTGGCCGTGCCGTCGAACCTCGACGACCTGCTCACCGTCGCCAAGCAGGTCACCGACCCGGCCCGCAAGGTGTGGGCGTTCGACGACGTCTTCGCCATGATCCAGATGTTCCACCGGGTCCCCGCCTCCAAGCAGGGATGGCGGCTGCGCTCCGACGGGACGCCGGAGTTCAAGTACGAGACGCCGGAGTTCCGCCAGGCCCTCGAGGTGATGGCCAGGATCTACCAGGACGGCCTGGTCCACCCGGACATCGTGGCCAGCCGGGGCGCGGACGCCAAGCAGCTGTTCGCCAAGAACGGCGCCATCGTGTTCAAGCAGGACGGCATGGGCATGTGGCAGGGCGCCCAGGCCGAGCACCAGAAGACCAACCCGGCGTTGAACATCCAGGCGGTGCCGGTCTTCTCCGCCACCGGCGGCGACCCGCTGGTCTGGCGGGCGGACAAGCCGATCTCCTACACCTTCGTCAAGAAGGGCCTCGGCAAGGACCGGGTGAGTGAGCTGCTGCGGATCATCAACTGGTGCTCCGCGCCGCTGGGCAGCAAGGAGGCCCAGCTCCGCGACTTCGGCGTCGAGGGCAGGCACCACACCATGTCGCCGAACGGGCCGGTGAAGACCGACCTGGCGTTCAAGGAGATCGCCAACCAGTACTTCTTCATCAGTGGTCGCAACCCCACCATCGGGCCGTTCCCGGACACCCCCCGCTACGTCCCGGACGTGCTGAACTACTCCAACCAGATGGTCAAGTACCTGGAGAAGGACCCCTGGGACGGGGTGAAACTGGAGATGCCGGCCGCCTACAAGGCCAACCAGGTGCCGACGGAGGACAAGTTCACCGACCTCCTGCGCGGCCGGCGCCCGATGAGCGACGTGGACGCCATCGTCGCCGAGTGGAGGTCCAACGGCGGGGAGGAAGCCCGCAAACTGCTCGCCGACTCGCTGCCGAAGGCGGCCAGGTGAGCGAGCCGACCGTCTTGGTCGGGCCGGAGCGGGCCCGACCCGACGCCCCGGCCCCACCGGCCCGCGCGCCCCGCCGTCGTCGTGTGCCGCTGGGCGCCCGGCTGCGCCGCGACTGGCAACTGCTGGTCATGGTGGCGCCCGGTTTCGGCATCCTGCTGGTCTTCAGCTACCTGCCGATCGCCGGGAACGTCATCGCGTTCCAGGACTACAACCCCTACCTGGGCGACAACCCGTGGCAGGCGTTCACGCACAGCAACTGGATCGGCTTCGGCCAGTTCCAGCTCCTCTTCGACGACCCGGCGTTCTGGGACGCGTTCCGCAACACGCTCGCCATCACCGTGTTCCAGCTGGTGTTCTTCTTCCCGCTGCCGATCGTGCTGGCCGTCATGCTGCACAACCTGCTCTCCAGCCGGCTGCGCGGCCTCGTCCAGACGGTCGTCTACCTGCCGCACTTCTTCAGCTGGGTGCTGGTGGTCACCTTCTTCGTGGCCATGCTCGGCGGTGCGGGTCTGCTGGCGCAGACCATGCGCGACGCCGGCATGCAGCCGTGGAACGTGATGACCGATCCGGACACGTTCATCGTCCTGGTCACCGTCGAGGCGGTGTGGAAGGACGTGGGCTGGGGCACCATCGTCTTCCTGGCCGCGCTGTCCACCATCGACCAGAGCCTCTACGAGGCGGCCGCCGCGGACGGCGCCGGGCGGTGGCGCCGGCTGTGGCACATCACGCTGCCCGGCCTGCGCCCGGTGATCGTGCTGCTGCTCATCCTGCGTCTCGGCGACGCGCTCTCGGTCGGCTTCGAGCAGTTCCTGCTGCAACGCGACGCGGTCGGCCGGCAGGCCGCCGAGGTGCTCGACACCTTCGTCTACCACTTCTCCATCGCCACCGGAAACTACGGCTACGGCGCGGCGGCCGGGCTGTTCAAGGCCGTCGTCGGCCTCGTGCTGATCCTCGCCGCGAACCGGGTGGCGCACCTGCTCGGCGAACGAGGGATCTACTCGAGGTCATGACCGCGACCCGCCGCCGGTCGACCGGCACGCGACCCCGCCGCCCGGTGTGGGAGGAACGACCGAACCCGGTCGGCCAGGGGCTCAAGGCCGTCCTGCTCACCCTGCTGGTGGCCGGGGTGCTCGTCCCGCTCTGGGTGATCCTGGTGACCAGCCTCTCCTCCCGCGAGACGATCGCCGACGCCGGTGGCCTGGTGGTCGTGCCGAAGGGCATCGACATCTCGGCCTACCGGACCATCCTCGCCGGCGGCGCGGTCACCCGGGCACTGTGGATCAGCACGCTTGTCACCGTGTGCGGCACGGTGATCGCGCTGACCGTCACCGTGCTGGCCGCGTACGGGCTGTCCCGGCCGGGCACGGTGGGCCACCGCTGGCTGCTCGCGTACTTCCTGATCCCGTTCCTGGTCTACCCGCCGCTGGTGCCCCGCTACCTGGTGGTCACCGGGCTCGGCCTGAAGGACACCGTCTGGGCGCTGGTCCTGCCGCCGGCGATCAGCGTGTTCAACCTGGTCGTGGTGCGCGGCTTCTTCCAGGGCATCCCGCAGGAGCTGCTGGACAGCGCCCGCATCGACGGCGCGAGCGACTTCCGTACCCTGGGTCGGATCGTGCTGCCGCTGTCGCGCGCGGTGATCGCCGTGGTCGGCCTGTTCTACGCGGTCAGCTACTGGAACGTGTGGTTCGACGCGTTGCTGTTCATCGACCGCAACGACATGTACCCGATCCAGCGGGTGTTGCAGAGCTACCTGCTGGCCGGGCAGGCGCCGCACACCTCGGGCGGCACCGCCGGGGTGACCATGCCACCGACCGAGGCGATCAAGATGGCGGTGGTGGTGCTGACCGTCGCGCCGATCGTCGCGGTCTACCCGTTCGTCCAGCGGCACTTCGTCAAGGGTGTGCTGATCGGCGCGGTCAAGGGCTGACGCCGGCGCTCACAGCACCTGGGACAGGAACCGCTGCAGCCGCGGGTGCTCCGGCGCCTCGAACACGGCGGCCGGCGGCCCGGCCTCCAGCACCACGCCGGCGTCCATGAACGCGACCGTGTCGGCGACGGTGCGGGCGAAGCCCATCTCGTGCGTGACCACCACCATGGTCATGCCGCCGGCGGCGAGGTCGGCCATCACCGCGAGCACGCCCTTGACCAGCTCCGGATCGAGCGCGGAGGTGGCCTCGTCGAAGAGCATCACCTGCGGGCGCAGCGCGAGCGCCCGGGCGATGGCGACGCGCTGCTGCTGGCCGCCGGAGAGCTGTGCCGGCCGGGAGTCGGCCTTCGCGGCCAGCCCGACCAGGTCGAGCTGGGCGCGGGCGAGCGCCACCGCCTCGTCCTCGTCGAGCTTCTTGAGCTTGCGCAGCGCGAGCGTGACGTTGCGCAGCACGCTCAGGTGCGGGAACAGGTTGAACTGCTGGAACACCATGCCGATCCGCTGCCGCAACGCGTCCGGGTCGTCGCCCAGCACGCTGCGTCCGTCCAGCAGCACGTCGCCCCGGTCCGGCTCGATCAGCCGGTTGATCGTGCGCAGCAGGGTGGACTTGCCGGAGCCGGACGGTCCGATCACGCAGGCCGTGCCGCCCCGGGCCACGTCCAGGTCCGCGCCGCGCAGCACCCGGTGCGCGCCGAAGGCCAGGTGCACGTCGCGCACGGCCAGGCTGACCGAGGTCGTGGTGGTCATCGCAGGTCCCTTCCGGACGGGGTCAGGTCGGCCGGCTCGGTTTCCGGCTCGGGCGGCGCGGCCGGGCGGCCCTGCCGCAGCCGCCGGTCCAGCCAGTTCACCGCGTGGGTCAGCGGCACGGTCAGCGCGAGGTAGAACAGGCCGGCCAGCAGCAGCGCGGACTGGTTGCCGGTGTTCGCGGCGTAGTCCTGCCCGATCCGGAACAACTCCCGCTGGCTGGCCAGCAGGCCGAGGAAGTAGACCAGGCTGGAGTCCTTGATCAACGCGATGAGCTGGTTGACCCAGGCGGGCAGCACCCGGCGGACGCCCTGCGGGATGATCACCAGCCGCATGGACTCGACCCAGGAGAAGCCGAGCGCCCGGGCGCCCTCCAACTGGGCCGCCTCCACGCTCAGGATGCCGGCCCGGAAGATCTCGCCCAGGTAGGCGGCGGCGATCAGGGACAACGCCAGCACACCCAGCGGGTAGGGGTTCGGGCCCCAGACCTGCATGCCCAGCGGCGCCAGGCCGACGCCGATGAGCAGGATGGTCGCCGCGGCGGGCAGGCCGCGGAACACGTCGGTGTAGACCCGCGCCGGCCACCGCAACCATCGGGTACGCGAGATGCCCGCGACCGCCAGCAGCATGCCCAGCACCGAGCCGAGCAGGGCGGCGGAGGCCGCCAGGATCAGCGTGTTGGGCAGCCCGACGGTCAGCATCTCGGGCAGCGCCTCGCGCATCGAGTCCCCGTCGAAGAAGGTCTCCCAGAGGGTGCTCAGTGGATCCATCGTTCCTCCGTCCGCCCCGCTCGAATCCGGTCGTCCGCTCAGGAGGCGGCCGACGGCGACGGCACCGGGACCGATCCGCTGCCGGGCGTGAAGTCGGCCGGGATCGGGCGGCCCGGGTAGTACTGCGCCTGCAGGCGGCTCCAGGTGCCGTCGGCGATCACCTCGTCGAGGCCCTTGTCCAGCGCCTCGCGCAGCTTGTCGTTGCCCTTGGCCACCGCGTACGCGGTCGGGGCCGGGCTGAGCTGCTTCGCCGCGACCTTGATCCTGCCGTTGCTGTCCGCGGCGGACTTGTCGCCGATCTCCGCGGGCGCGATCCAGGCGTCGGCGGTGCCGGCCTTGAGCTGGTTGACCGCGCCGTTGTAGTCGGGCACCCGCACCGGGTCCAGCTTCTCCCGGGTGGCGAAGTCGTCCTGCACGGTGCCCTGGACCACCACCACCCGCTTGCCGGCGAGCTGGTCGAAGCCGGTGATCGGGGAGCCGGCCGGCACGTCCAGGCCGAAGTAGCCGAAGTCGTAGCCGTTGCCGAAGTCGACGGTCTTCTTCCGCGCCTCGGTGACCGTGATCGAGGAGCTGCCGACATCGAACTTACGGTTGTTGACCTGGGACAGCAGGGCGGAGAAGTCGGTGCCGACGAACTCGACCTTCAGGCCGACCTTGCCGGCGACGGCGCGCAGCAGGTCGTTGTCGAAGCCGGTGAACTCGCCGTTCTTGAGATAGACGTTCGGCGGGGCGTCGGTGAGCGTGCCGGCCCGGATCACCCCGGGCTGGAGCAGGCCGTACGGGTTGGCGGCCCCGTCGGTGGAGTCGTTCCCGCCGCAGCCGGTCAGCGCGGTGGCGGCGAGCACGGCGGCGGCGCCGACGGCGGCGGCGCGGGTCAGGACGGTACGGATACGCACGTTGTCTCTCCAGAGTGGACGGACACGCGGGACGCGTGCCGGTACCGGCGCCGCCGGGCGCGGCGGGGCCGGGAAGGGTGGATCGGGGAAGAGGGGAGGCGCTCGCTCAGCGCGCGTCGCGACAGGCGTCGCTGCACACCCGCATCAGGTCGACGTGGCGGCGCTTGACCAGCGTGAAGCCGGACGGGTGCGCGGCGGTGTCGCCGGACGCGGTGGAGGGTGGTGCGAACATCGGTCTCCCTGGTCGGTCGGTGCTGACCTGGGTGCCAGGCCACGCTTGCGCCGACGACTGCCGGCGCCTGGTCCTCACCCGGAGCACCCCACCGTGGAGGAGGGTTGCCGGCCAGCGAGCCGGGGCTTGACGCTGGCGCTCATGACCTGCCCAGAAGGCTAGCAGCACCGCCGTACCGGTCGTCCAGCCGTTATGACCCCTCTCACGCGCCGGCCCTTACCGCCGCGCGGGCACGACCGGCGCGTCCCGTCCGGTGCCGTGCCGGGACGGACCGTGGTGCTCGTGGTAGTCCTGCTCGACGTTCACCGTCCAGACGTCGTGGCCCGCGCCGTGCGCGATGTTCTCGGCGGTCAGCATGGCGGTGAGCATCGAGTGGTCCGCGTTGTTGTAGCGGTGCATGCCGTTGCGCCCGACCGGATGCACGTTCGGCACCTCCCGGGCCAGCCACCCCCGGATCACGTCGACGTTGTGCTGGTACCGCTCGTCGTACACCGGGTACGCCTTGGGCATCCGCACCACGTGTCCCGCCTCGACGCACCCCGGCCGGACCAAGCCCAGCCGCTCCAGCTCGGCGGTGGCGAACCGGACCAGCTCCGCGTCCGGCGTCCGCCACATCTCGTCGCCCTCGAAGACGAAGTACTCCAGCCCCAGGCAGGTCCGGCCGTCCTTGACCAGGTACGGCGACCAGGAGCCGAAGTTCTGGATCCGTCCCACCCGGGCCGCCGGGTCGTGCACGTAGATCCAGTTGTCCGGGAACGAGAACTCCGCCGGCACCACCAGCGCGACGGTGAGGAAGTCCCGGTACCGCAGGTCGTCCGCGGCGGCCCGGACCTGCGGCGGGGCGGCCGGACGCATGGCGTGCACCAGCGCGGAGATCGGCATCGAGGAGATCACGTGCCCGGCCGGCTCGGTGCGCGCACCGTCGGCGTCGACCACCGTCACGGCCGTGGCCCGTCGGGCGGCCGGGTCCCGGTGCACCTCGCTCACCCAGGAGCCGGTGGCGACCGTGCCGCCCCGCCGGACGACCTCCTCGGCGCAGCGTTCCCACATCATCCCCGGCCCGTGCTTCGGGTACTGGAACTCCTCGATCAGGCTCGTCACGTCCGTCCGGCGGCGGCCGGGCAGCAGCGCGTTGCGCATCGCGGTCGCCAACGACAGGTTCTTGATCCGTTGGGCGGCCCAGTCGGCCTGCAACTGGTCCGCCGGCATCCCCCAGACCTTCTCGGTGTACGTCTTGAAGAAGATCGAGTAGAGCCGCCAGCCGAAGCGCGCCGACACCCACCCCTCGAAGTGCGACTGGTCCCTCGGCGGGCGCAGCCGGGCCCGGCCGTACGAGCCCAGACAGCGCAGCGCCTCCCACACCCCCAGGTTGCGCAGCGCGTTGCCGGCGTTGAGCGGGTAGTCGAAGAGGGCCCCCCGGTAGTAGATCCGGCTCATCCGCGGCCGGAGCAGGAAGTCCTCGTCCGGCAGGATCTCGTGCCAGAAGTCCTCGACCCGGGTGACCTTGGTGAAGAACCGGTGCCCGCCGATGTCGAACCGCCAGCCGTCGCGCTCCACCGTGCGGCTGATGCCGCCCACCACGTCGTCGGCCTCGTAGACCCGGACCGGCAGGCCGTGCCGCCGCAGTTCGTACGCGGCGGTCAGCCCGGCCGGACCCGCCCCGATGACCACCGTCGCCTCACCGTCACCCATGCCCTCCGCGCCCCCCGCCCGCCCGCCGATGCGGCACCGCCCTTACCCGTCCTGCCGGCGTTCTCACCTGTCGCGCCGAGCCGGCCGGCAGGTCGGCCGCGACAGTGTGAACCGGGCCGGAACGGGGATGCGGCTCGGGTTTCCCGGTCCGGGGGTCGGTCGCGGGGCGACCGGTGGGAGCGCGATGACGGACGAACGGCGGGCCGGCCCGGCCGACGTAACCGATCGGGAGCGGCCGGTGGCGGCGGCCCGGTTGGTGGCGGCGGTCCGTCGGGTGCCCGAGCCCTGGGTCTTCGTGCTCGCCGTCTTCGTCGGTTCCAAGCTCGTGCTCAGCCTGGTCGGCGTGCTGGTGCTGGCCGCGTGGGACGGGGTGCCCGGCGCGCCTCCGGCCGCCGAGGCGATGATGCGCGACCAGCAGGACGCCGCCTCGTCGCACCGCTGGGTCTCGCTCTGGTTCGCCTGGGACTCCTTCCTCTACGACCACCTGGCCCGGCTGCCGCTGGACCGGCCGTGGCCGGACTTCGGGTTCCCGCTGCTCTACCCGTTCCTGGCCCGCCCCCTCGCGCCGCTGCTGGGCGGGCACACCACCTGGGCGCTGCTGCTGGTCAGCAACGTGGCGCTGGTGTTCCAGCTCTCCTACGCGTACCGGTTGGGGGGCCGGCTGCTCGGTGACGGCCGGCGAGCGGTGCGCTACCTGCTGCTGCTGCCGACCGCGTTCCTGTTCCAGGCGGCGCTGACCGAGTCGCTCTTCCTCTGTCTCGCCCTGGCCGCCTTCTGGTACGCCGAGCGGCGCCGCTGGCTGCTGGTCGGGATCGTCGGCTACTTCCTGGCGATGAGCCGGTCGGTCGGGTTCCTCGTCGTGCTGCCGCTGGCGCTGGTTCTGCTGCGCGAGCACGGCTGGCGTGCGGGCCCGCGTGCCTGGCCCCGGCTGCTGCGCGAGGGTTGGCCGCTGGTGCTGGTCCCGCTGGGCTGGCTGACGTTCATGGCGTTCTGCCGCTGGCAGGCCGGCGACTGGTTCGCCTACCAGCACGCCCAGGAGACCGGCTGGGGGATCCGGTTGCAGAACCCGCTGACCGTGGCCGGATCGGCGCTGGCGGGTGACAACTCTGCCGACGCGCTGCGGGTCTGGCTCGTGGTGGCGGCGCTGGTCGTGGCGGTGGTCGGGCTGCGGCGCCGGGCCGACTGGCCGTACCTGGTCTACACGCTCGTGGTGGTGCTGGTGCCGCTGTCGATGGGCCCGCCGGTGTACCGGAGCCTGCTGCGCTACCTGCTCGCCGCGTTCCCGGTCGCGATGGTGCTGGCCCGTTGGGCGCGCCGCCCCGGCCTCGACCCCTGGCTCACCGCGGTGCTGGCGGTGTTGCAGGGGGCGCTGTTCGCGGTCTGGCTCACCTACTGGACCCACCTGATCATCTGACCAAGGCTTGCTATGCAACAAAGTGCATAGCATGATGGCCGGCATGTCGCTGGAGCACGCCATCCTGGTCTCGCTGCTGGAGCGGCCGGCCTCCGGCTACGAGCTGGCCCGGCGCTTCGACCGCTCGATCGGCCGCTTCTGGACCGCCACCCACCAGCAGATCTACCGCGTCCTCCGGCAGATGGCCGAGGACGACCGGATCACCGGCGAGGAGGTCGGCCAGGAAGGGCTGCCGGACAAGAAGGTCTGGTCGGTCACCCCGACCGGCCGCGCCGCGCTCGTCGACTGGCTGCACGCCCCGGTGCGACCGGAGGCGGTCCGGCACGAGCTGGCGGTCAAGATCCGTGGCGCCGCGTTCGACGACGCCGCCGGGCGCGCCGCCCTGGTCGCCGAGGTCGAGCGCTACCGCGCCGACCACGAGACCGTCCTCGCCGGCTACATGGCCGGCGAACGCCGCGACTTCCCGGACGCCGGCGCACCCGACGCCCGGGCGGCGCTCCAGCACGTCGTGCTGCGCGGCGGCATCGCGTACGAGCGGATGGTGCTGGCCTGGCTGGACGACGTCCTGGCCACCCTCCGCGCCCTCGACCCCGACCCGGAAAGGCCACCCGCGTGAGCGACCCGCTGCTGTTCCACCCGCACCGCTACGACCCCGCCGACCTCGACGAGACCTCGCGCCGGCTGCTGCGCGCCACCGTCGACTGGTTCGAGACCCGGGGCAAGCGCGCCCTGGTCGACAGCTACAACACGCACGAGTGGTACGCCGACTTCCTCGCCTTCGCCGCCCGGGAAGGGCTCTTCGCCACCTTCCTCACCCCGTCCGCGGACGGCGGCGACGACCCCGACAAGCGCTGGGACACCGCCCGTAACGCGGCGCTCAGCGAGATCCTCGGCTTCTACGGGCTCGGCTACTGGTACACCTGGCAGGTCACCGTGCTCGGCCTCGGGCCGGTGTGGCAGAGCGGCAACGCCGCCGCCCGGGCCCGCGCCGCCGAGCTGCTCGACCAGGGGCACGTGATGGCCTTCGCGCTCTCCGAGCGACCCCACGGCGCCGACATCTACGCCACCGACATGCTGCTCACCCCCGACGGCGAGGGCGGCTTCCGGGCCACCGGCGGCAAGTACTACATCGGCAACGGCAACGTCGCCGGTCTGGTCTCGGTCTTCGGCCGGCGCGCCGACGTCGAGGGCCCCGACGGCTACGTGTTCTTCGCCGCCGACAGCCGGCACCCGGCGTACCGGCTGGTCCGCAACGTGGTCAACGCCCAGATGTACGTCTCCGAGTTCCGGCTGGAGGACTACCCGGTGCGCGCCGAGGACGTGCTGCACACCGGCCCGGCCGCGTTCGACGCCGCGCTGAACACGGTGAACGTCGGCAAGTTCAACCTCTGCACCGCGTCCATCGGCATCTGCGAGCACGCCATGTACGAGGCGGTCACCCACGCCCACGGGCGCGTGCTGTACGGCCGGCGGGTCACCGACTTCCCGCACGTGCGCCGCGAGCTGACCGACGCGTACGCCCGCCTGGTGGCGATGAAGCTGTTCAGCGACCGGGCGGTGGACTACTTCCGCTCGGCCGGCCCGGACGACCGTCGCTACCTGCTGTTCAACCCGATGACCAAGATGAAGGTCACCACCGAGGGCGAGAAGGTGATCGACCTGCTCTGGGACGTGATCGCCGCGAAGGGCTTCGAGGCCGACACCTACTTCGACAAGGCCGCCAAGGACATCCGCGGCCTGCCGAAGCTGGAGGGCACGGTGCACGTCAACCTGGCCCTGATCCTCAAGTTCATGCCGAACTACCTGTTCCGGCCGCAGCCGCACCCGGCGGTGCCGACCCGGCGGGACGCGGCCGACGACGAGTTCCTCTTCCGGCAGGGCCCGGCCCGTGGGCTCGGCGCGATCCGCTTCCACGACTGGCGCGCGGCGTACGACGCGCACGCCCACCTGCCCAACGTGGCCCGCTTCCGGGAGCAGGCCGACGGGCTGGTCGCGCTGCTCGCCGCGCACGCGCCGGACGAGACGCAGCAGCGGGACCTGGACTTCCTGCTCACCATCGGCCAGCTCTTCGCGCTCGTCGTCTACGGCCAGCTGATCCTGGAGCAGGCCGAGCTGACCGGCCTCGACGCGGACCTGCGGGACGAGATCTTCGACCTGCTGGTCCGGGACTTCTCCGGCTACGCCACCGAGCTGCACGGCAAGGCGGCCACCACCGACGAGCAGGCCGCCTGGGCGCTCGCGCACGTCCGCCGGCCGGTGGTCGACGCCGACCGCACCGCCCAGGTGTGGCAGCGGGTGGCCGACCTGGCCGGCGCGTACGAGATGCGCCGGTGACCGGCGGAATCGGGACGCGCGCCGGCCGGTCCGGCCGGTAGGTTGCACGGATGTTCGCGCTCGCCCTGACCGACGACGCCGAGCTGCGCCCGTTGCAGCCCTGGCACGCCGACGAGTTCCTCGCCAACCTCGACCGCTGCCGCGAGCACATCGCGCCCTGGGTCGGCGCGTCGTTCGTCGCCACCGACGCCGCGTCGGCCCGCTCGGTCCTCCAGGCGTACGCCGACCGCTGGGCCCGCGACGACGGCGGCATCTGGGGCATCTGGCAGCGCGGCACGCTCGTCGGGGGAGTGCTGCTGGTGTCGTTGAGCACCGCGCGCGGGGTGTGCGAGGCCGGCTGCTGGTTGGAGCCGGCCGCCGAGGGGCAGGGGCTGGTCACCCGGGCCGCCCGGGTCGTCATCGACTGGGCGGTCCGGGAGCGCGGCATCCACCGGGTCGAGTGGGTGACCCGGGCCGGCAACGAGCGCAGCATCGCCGTGGCCCGCCGGCTGGGCATGCGCCGCGACGGCGTGCTCCGGGGCGCCGCACCGGTGCCGGAGGGGCGGGCCGACATGGAGGTCTGGTCCGTGCTGGCTCCCGAGTGGACGACCTGAGACGGTTTCTTGTCGTACCCGGACGTCAACATGTGTCCATGGCTGTCCCCGCACTGGCCGACCGGTCCCCCCAGCCGCGCGCCCTGCCGCTGCGCGAGGTCCGCACCCGGCTCACCCAACTCGTCTCGCTCGCCGAGCTGACCGACACCGTCACCGTGGTCACCCGGGCGCCCCGCGCGGTCAGCGCGTCAGCGCAGGCCAGCACCGGTACGCGGGGCGTCTCGCAGCGGTCGGCGTCGGTCGTGGCGGCGCTGTCGTCCGCGCCACCGCAGCAGGCCCCGCCACTGCCGCATCCCCCACCGGGAGCGTCCCGCTCCGAGCCGAGGGTGAGCAGCACCACGTCGTACACGAAGGAGCCTCCTGCTTCTCGACGAACCCCTGCCGGTCGCGTCGTCACTACTTGTTAGCCTGACACCCCGGGCTCGCTGACCGGTCGCCGCCTGGCACCCGAGCCTTCTGGAGGCGAGAAGATGCCAGCGATCGTGCTCCTCGGCGCCCAGTGGGGCGACGAGGGCAAGGGCAAGGTTACCGACCTGCTGGGTGAGCGGGTCGACTACGTCGTGCGCTACTCCGGCGGCAACAACGCCGGCCACACGGTGATCACGCCGGACGGCCAGAAGTACGCGCTGCACCTGATGCCGTCCGGCGCGCTCTCGCCGAGCGCGATGATCGTCATCGGCAACGGCGTGGTGGTCGACCCGAAGGTGCTGCTCCAGGAGATCGACGGGCTCGCCGAGCGCGGCGTCGACGTCTCCCGGCTGCGCATCTCCGGTGACGCGCACCTGATCATGCCGCACCACCGGGCGCTGGACCGGGTGGTCGAGCGCTACCTGGGCAGCTCCCGCATCGGCACCACCGGTCGGGGCATCGGCCCGGCGTACGGCGACAAGGTCGCCCGGATGGGCATCCGGCTCCAGGACCTGCTCGACCCGGGCATCCTGCGCAAGAAGCTGGAGCTGGCGCTCCGGGAGAAGAACCAGCTCCTGTTCAAGATCTACAACCGCAAGGCGATCGACGTCGAGGAGACCGTCGAGGAGTACCTGCGCTACGCCGAGCGGCTGCGGCCGTACATCGCCGAGACCCGGGTGATGCTCTGGGACGCGCTGGACCGCGGCGAGACGGTGCTGCTGGAGGGCGCCCAGGCCACCATGCTCGACATGGACCACGGCACCTACCCGTTCGTCACCTCGTCGAACCCGACCGCCGGCGGGGCGTGCGTGGGCGCGGGCATCCCGCCGACCGCGATCACCAAGGTCATCGCGGTGAGCAAGGCGTACACCACACGGGTGGGCTCCGGTCCGTTCCCCACCGAGCTGTTCGACGAGAACGGGCAGCACCTGCGCAAGATCGGCCACGAGTACGGCACCACCACCGGCCGGGAGCGCCGCTGCGGCTGGTTCGACGCGGTGGTGGCCCGGTACGCGTGCCGCCTGAACGGCGTCACCGACCTGGTGGTCACCAAGCTGGACGTGCTGACCGGCCTGGCCAAGGTGCCGATCTGCGTCGGGTACGAGATCAACGGCGAGCGCTTCGACGACATGCCGATGACGCAGACCGACTTCCACCACGCCACGCCGATCTACGAAGAGCTCGACGGCTGGTGGGAGGACATCACCAAGGCGCGGACCGAGGACGAGCTCCCGGAGAACGCCCGCCGCTACATCGCCCGCATCGAGGAACTCACCGGCACCCGCGTGAGCGTCGTGGGCGTAGGCCCAGGCCGAGACGAAAACGTCCTCCGCCACCCCCTCCTCCCCTAACCCGCAACCTTGTTGATCAAGGAGTTTGCGTCGGATTCCGCTTGGAGTCAGACACAAACTCCTTGATCAACCATGTGGGGCCGAGGGCGGACAGGGGTTGTCCACAGGGTTGTCCACAGGGGTTTCGGGGGGTGGGTGGCCCGCGGGAATCTGCGCGGGTGGGTGAGTTCGACGACGTCAGGCGCGCGGTCGTCCGGCAGGGCGGGTTCGTGACGGCGGCGCAGGCCGAACGGCTCGGCTTCAGCCGCAACCAGGTCCGTCACCTGGTCCGCTCCGGGCGCTGGATCCGCGTGTCCCGTGGCTGCTACCTGCCGATGGCGGATCCGCCGGCCGTCGCTCTGCGGCGCACCCGGATCCGCGCCACGGTCGCGAGCCTGGGTCCGGGCGCGGTGGCCGTGCTGGACACCGCCGCCGAGCTGCACGGCATCGCCGGCCTCCGGTCGACCGCGACCATCCACGTCTCCGTGCCGACCGCCCGCCCGCACGTGCAACGTCGGGCCGAGCCGGGGCTGGAGCTGCACCAGCTGGGGCTCCGTGCGGCAGAGGTCTGTCGTGTCGACGGGGTGGCGGCGACGAATCCGGCCCGCACGGTCACCGATCTCATCCTGCGTGTGAACCGGTATGCGGCCGTATGTGTGCTCGACTCCGCCCTCAACCGAGGGCTGCTGCGCGACGCGGACCTGCCCCTGGTGCTCGCGGGCGTCGCGCGCCGCCGCGGCGCCGTCGCGGCGCGCGGATATCTGGCCGAGGCGGACGGGCGGGCCCAGTCACCGTTGGAGACCCGTACCCGGCTCCGATGCGTCGACGGTGGTGTGCCGCCCGACGCCCTGCAACTGCAGGTCCGGGACGACGACGGCCACCTGCTGGGCATCGGGGACATCGCCTGGCGTGGTGCGCGGCTGATCGCGGAGGCCGACGGCCGCGTGCCGCATCTGACCCCAGACGCGGTGTATGCCGATCGGTTCCGACAGAACCGTCTCGTCAACGCCGGCTGGCGCATCCTCCGCTTCACCTGGGCTGACACCCTTCGCCCCGACTACATCCCGGCCATGGTCCGACAGGCCCTGCGCCACGCCTGTTGACCAAGGAGTTCGCGTCGGCAGGAGCGCGATTCTGGGACGCAAACTCCTTGATCGACGGGCCCTGGGGTGGGGGTCAGTAGGATGCGGGATCGTGCGGGTTCTACTTGTGGGTGGTGGTGGGCGGGAGCACGCTCTCGCGCTCGGGTTGGCCGGCGACCCGGCCGTCGAGGCGCTCGTCGCGGCTCCGGGTAATCCGGGGATCGCGGCCGTGGCGGAGCTGCGGGAGGTGACGCCCACCGATCCGGCGGCCGTGGCGGCGCTCGCCGTCGACGTGGCGGCCGACCTGGTGGTCGTCGGGCCGGAGGCGCCGCTGGTGGCCGGGGTGGCCGACGCGGTACGCGCCAAGGGCATCGCGGTGTTCGGCCCGAGCGCGGAGGCGGCCCGGCTGGAGGGCTCGAAGACGTTCGCGAAGGACGTGATGACCGCCGCGGGCGTGCCGACCGCCCGTGCGTACACCTGCGCCGACGCGGCGGCCGTCGCCCGGGCGCTGGACGAGTTCGGCGCGCCCTACGTGGTGAAGGACGACGGCCTCGCCGCGGGCAAGGGCGTCGTCGTCACCGACGACCGGGCGCTCGCCGAGCGGCACGCCGCCGAGTGCGGCCGGGTGGTGATCGAGGAGTACCTCGACGGGCCCGAGGTCTCGCTCTTCGTGGTCACCGACGGCGAGGCCGCCCTGCCGCTGCTGCCGGCGCAGGACTTCAAGCGCGTCGGCGACGGCGACACCGGGCCGAACACCGGCGGCATGGGGGCGTACACGCCGTTGCCCTGGGCGCCGCCGGGCCTGGTCGACGACGTGATGCGGGACGTGGTGCACCCGACGCTGGCCGAGTTGCGCCGCCGGGGCACCCCGTTCGCCGGTCTGCTCTACGTCGGCCTGGCGATCACCGCCAAGGGCCCACGCGTGATCGAGTTCAACGCGCGGTTCGGCGACCCGGAGACCCAGGTCGTGCTCGCCCTGCTGGAGACGCCGCTGGCCGGGCTGCTGCACGCCGCCGCCACCGGCACGCTGGCCGCGCACCCACCGCTGCGGTGGCGCGACGGCGCGGCGGTCACCGTCGTGGTCGCGGCCGAGGGCTACCCGGCGGGCCCGCGTACCGGTGACGTGATCACCGGCGCGGACCGCGCCGGGATCATCCACGCCGGCACCCGCCGGGACGCCGACGGCACGTTGCGCTCCGCGGGCGGCCGGGTCCTCTGCGGTACGGCCACCGGCCCGGACCTGGCCGCCGCGCGCGACGCCGCGTACGCGCTG